>JAUWMK010000104.1 GCA_030613185.1 Promethearchaeum sp. | reverse complement strand
TTATGTTTAACAAATTCTGGGAAAATAGATATTAATTCGGTCCAGAAAATAAGAAATAAGAAGGATATTAGAAAAGATTTGCAAGAATTGGAGAAATTCAACTTCATTAATATGGAAAAGAAAAGTAATCAAATATCTATTAATCCGTATTTGGGTTATTTCATGGATATCGAGGGTTTTTTGAATTTACTTGAAAACGAAATAAGAAAAAAGAATTTAAAAAATACCGATGAATGAATCCAAATTTCGATTTTATATTTAGATAATATGCTAATATTATTTATCATTATAAGAAAAGAAAATATGGATTATTTGATAAGTATGGGCATGTTTTCGCGCAAAAAAAAAAAATTAAATACTCCTTATACAAACCGGTTAATTAATTCAATATATATTAAACAAATAGCAATCCATTCAAATAGTGATTTCACCATTCTAAAGCATAATTTGTTGGACGGCCATATCATAGTATGCGATTTAAGCCCTCTTGTAAGAATTGCAAAAGGATTACAGGGTTCTGGAGGAGGAAATAAACAAATCCTACATAATCAACTTCAACAAATTAAAAAATATTGTTTACAGCACGGTGGTAATGTAACTAAGTTAAAAGAAAGTATGCTCTTGATTACTCCGAATACAAATTTCAAATTACATAATTTTAGTAAATAAATTTTTCACTATTTAATAATCTATTATCTGCTTTTTCATCCTAAACTATCAAATAGTGATTTTAAATCGTTTTTTCCAAGATTTTCTATGATCTCAATCAGATCATCCAATGAGTTAAATTTATTATGCCAAACTGCTTCATCGACTGCCCTTATTAAACCCGGTTCAAACACAGCGCAAACATATTCTAAACCTTTTGTTGTAGCAACGACTTTCGGTTCAATCCTTAAATTTGAATCACTAAAACTATTCAAAGTATCATTATACACTTTTCCTCGGCAATCAAAATACCTTGTTGTTGAGACACTTGAATTTATCAACCCAATTCCTACGGATGCAGAATATTTTCCAGAAAAATGTTCTTCGCGAACAACGATAGCTTCTACACCATCATTTGGTTCTTGATGGATAGTGCCTTTTTCTTTAATTAAATTCTTTATCTGTTTTATTAACGGTTCGATTTTCATTTTCTTTTTCTACACTTTTATCTATGATCTATGGTATGAAAAGCCTTTTGATATTAGATTAGAGAAAGCTATAAATATATTTTATATACAAAATAGTAAATGAAAAGAATTTTGTTTAAATGAGAAGTAAATTTCTAAAAAAAAAAATTGTGAAAAATCATGTCAGAACCTGAAGATGGGCGAGAATTCGGAAAAGTAAAATGGTTTAGCCCGAGAAGAGGCTATGGATTTATAATAAGGGATAATATCCCACCAGATCAAGAAAATCACGAAATATTTTGTCACTACTCGAGTATAGAAATGGACGGCTTTAAGACGTTACTTCCCGAACTTCGGGTAAGTTTTGAAATAGCTCCTGGAAAAAGGGATGGAACAGTGGAAGCAAAGAATGTGAAAATAGCTCCACCTATTTTTGCAACGGAAGAAAAGGAAGAAAAAGAAGAAAAAGAAGAAAAAGAAGATTAATATTTCATCATGGTTATTATGGTGCTTACAAGTGGGAGTTCATACTGCAAGAAATTATGACCTCCCGAATTTAAAATCTCCCAATTATGATATCTTGATTTTAATTTTGCTATATTTCGATTTTCTAAGAAGCTGTCAAATGAAATGATCTTATCATTTTTTGCATGAACTAAAAATAACTTCTTTGAAGTAAAATCAATCCAATTATTATCATCATTATAATTTTTTCTTAATTTACTTAATTGCAATACTGGTGAAAGCTCATAATTTATTCCATCTAAAGGGTTCATCATTACACCAAAAAAAGTATATCTAAGCCACAACCACCAATTTTTCTTGAATGTGATTGGAGATTGGGGAATATTATTTCTGTAATTAGACATTGCAGCTACAGCAATAATTTTTTCAACCGAATCATCGGTTAATCCTTGTTTTATTGAGGCGAGTGATCCAAGACTAATTCCAACTAAATAAATTGGACGTCCTCCCAAATACGAATCTTTTTTCACGTATTTAATTACATCCTTTAGATCACGGGTTATTTCAACAAATTGGTTTGTTTTTCCCGTTTTTCTTGATTTTCCAGATCCCCTACTATCAAAGGTTAACACATCATATCCAGATAAGGCGATAGGGATGGTAAAATGGCGTGTGTAAATGCAATCATCGGAAAATCCGTGACTGAATATAACAACAGGAGATTTTTGAGAATTTTTAGTCCAATGTAAAATTTCTCCGTATAAAACAAGGTCTTCATTAGTATTACTTTCTTTTGTCTTATTATTACCAAGATCTTGATCGGATTTAGGCCAGGATATTGGAATATGGACGGATTTTATTTTAACTTGTAATGTGTCTGTTCTGTACCATCTAAATTGCCAAAAATCCCTTAATTCAAAATATAATGACCAGCAAAGCCATGTAAAAATGAAAGTCATTAGGGATAAGTAGATGCAACTTCTGATTTGAGGAACAAATTGATATTTTTCGGGTAAAAAATAGAAATTAACGTAAAATATATATGCTGCAAGAGTAAAATCGACAATAAATAAAAGAATATGTTTGGGACGGATTATAATAAAATTTTTCATAAATTCATAAATTCTCCAAATTCTGCAATTATATTCTTCATATTACCAGAATTATTTAATATTTTTCGAATTTTTTTTTCGGTTTCAATTGATATTTTTTTCCCACCACGAACTGTAGGTTCAAAATTCTGAATGTAATTTACCATATCATCGGGGAGATCATATATTTTACCCAAAATTATATCACATATATCAATTATATGTTTCATTTTTGAAGTTTTAAACCTGCGATGCTCTTTATCAAAATAATAAAAGAGTGATTTCATTAAAAGTGAAGAAAAATCCTTAAGAATTTCAAGAAATTTCTCTAATTTATTGTGCAGATCCTGTGGAAGGGGCAAAGCCTTCATTATATCGGAGTTCATGTGCCTCCCATCACTATATATTCTAAACCATGTATAATAAAGTGAACTGTTAAATAGAATTAAGAGAAAATATTTTAAGCCTTTTATATTTCTCGATATTTCTATTAATGCAATTTGGGTTCCGAAATATGGTGGTTCTTCCCAAGCATTATACCAGTAATTTCCTGATATTCTAATTGATATCAAATTTTCTTTTTTCTTCCCATTTTTCTCAAATTGAATCAATTTATTTCTATACTCATCCGAATTTCGTATTATTAAGAAAGAATTTAAAACATCACATAGAATCAGTAAATTTTTATTGGAATTCAGATGATATTGTGTTAAAAAAAATTCTAAAAATTCTACTAACCTTTTTTCACCTATCTTTGGAAGTCTATGCTTTTCATCATAGGAAACTCCAATTTTTTTCCCTAGTAGAAATCGGTTTGCACATTTATAATTAAGATTTCGAAGATCTGGCATTTTGCGAAACATATTTGTTGTTAAAATATCTGAAAATTGATTTTTTTTTAGTTTTTTGGAGTTCTTGTTTATACATTGAATAATAGACACAGATTGTGTCATATTTGTAAAAAATCGGCATTTATCTCTGTCAAAGGTCGCGATTTTACTTATTTTATATGAATTAGCAATTTTTTTACGTGTATTAGAAAGATCTTTACTAAAGCAAATTGAATAACTTGTTAAAAATGTAATAATACCACCGTTTCGATTTAGGTCGATTGCACGTTCAATGAAAACTGCAGATATTTCATTCAAGAAAGAATGAAATGGTGCTATTTCTTTTTTTTCGGAATTTGAAAGTAAGTTTCCGTAAGGAGGATTTCCTAAAATAATATCAAATCCATTTTCAACCCAATTACTAAAACCTATTAAGGAATTACCTGTGAAAATATTTAGCCGTAAGAACCTCGGGTGCAAAAAACGTGAAAATGAGAAATCCCATGAATCTATATAATTTAATAGAAGTCTAATTTTCGTGATAATTACAGCGCGTGGATTTATATCTACTCCATAAATTACTGCCGAAAATAAATGTTTCTTTAGGAAAACAATTAGATCTTCAAATTTTTCAAAGGATTTTAAATCTTTTTTCTCATCAGAAACATTAATCAACAGTACATTCTTGATTTTATATTTTCTCGATGCCACCCATACATATTTATACAATTTGATTATTAAATTGGTGATACTAGCTAAAAAATGACCGGATCCTACAGCTGGATCCAAAATTTTTATATTATTAATATTTGTAAATATTTCCTGAATTTTAGTATTCTTAAGCTCAAAATCATACTTATCTAGATCGGAAATAAAAAAATTCTCGCAATTTATCCAAAATGGGGTGTCTAATTTATCTGGAAACAATTTCCCATTTAAAACAGATTCAGAAATAAAATCACAAACATAATCAGGAGTATAATACGCCCCGGTTGATTTTTTAGTATCATCTGATAATATCTTCTCAAATAGTGCACCAATGGTAAAATCATCAATTTGCCCTCCCACAATTTCTTGTAAGATGAACATATTAAATATTGGAAGAGATTCTATCATCGATTCAGGAATCTTTTTTGTTAGCTTGGCTTTTTCAAATAGTTCATTATTAAATTCTAGAAAAAATGCTTCGTCAGGTAATGATTCTTGACAAAAAGCATCCCAAAGAAAACCATGATTATCCTTAAGAAAATAATCCCCGAGAACAACAAGTTCTTCTTTGATATTATTAGTGGATTTTACTGATGAATTATTTGAAATTGATGGAAATATATCATTGAAAAATTTCGTTAGAAATTTTGAATATAAATGGTGATTTTTGGATAAAAATTCTTGCTTGAAATGATTCAGAAAGTAATCAAAATCATTACAAAAACTCCCCTTTCGCTGCAAATACCATAGCGCCGTCATTAAAAGGATGAATCGATTTATTTTCTCTGGATTTATATCTGACTTGCTGATACTTTGTATGTACTCACAAGATTTTTTAAAAAGACGAAAAAAAGAATCAATTTTTTTATTCTGGGTGCTCAATTTCTTTCAATTCAACAAGAGGTTTGTCTTGAAGAATAGTTGGTCTAGATTTTAATCGAATTTTCTCTGCATCTAATTTTTCTTTTTCAACGATTTCAGAGTGTTTAAAGATAGTTACTATAGAAATTAAGGAAGATACAAACGCTCCAATATACCCTAATAATATCCACATCCAGAATAAAATGATCTCTAATCTCTGGATTAAATAAATGCTTGATTCTATCGATCCCGCTTGAAATTCAAAAATTAACTCTCTTTGGCTGATAAATAAAACTAATCCAAGAGTTATAGTAGTACTTGCCACTGAACATACCACCAGATAAACTTTTTTTGACCAGATCATGCAAATTAACTGCGTAAAATTAATACCAAACCCTATCCAACTAATCAGTATTAATAGGCCAAAGTAATTTGCAAATTGAGAAGCAGTAATACTGTATAATATGATTTCAGGTTTATCCCACCAAAATATTGATAATCCTAAAATGGGGATTAATAAACTCACAATTAGTATACCTATCCCAAAATATATTGAGATTTGCATAGGTAAAGACCTTTCAACTTTAACTATAAAATCGTCTCCAATCATTATTTCATCGATTTGAGCTTTGATCTTAAGTGGAATAACATCTTCCAATATTTCAAATTTATAAATTTTAAATTTTTTAATTATTTTTGATGCAAGATCAATGCCGATTTTTCTTTCCCGCTCTTTAGATTTTACCCCCGAATAAAAATATACCCTTTTTTCCTCATTATCTATTAATAATGCAATATCATGAGGATAAAGACTTTCCGATTCAATAAAATCCATTTTAGTGAGATCTAAAATATAAAAAAACATCGTATAATTGGAATTTATATGTTTCTATTTGAAAAAACTTTCGTTATGATGTTTAAAAATATTAAAAATATACAAAAAAAAGGCTAAATATTATGTCTTTTTGAGTTTCGAAATAAAAAAAATTGATTTTAAATATTTAACTTTATTTGTTTCGCTCTTGTTCTAAGTGTTACTTCGGTTACTCGAGCAATTTCCGAAATCTCTGTCTGTGTCTTTCGTTCGGTTGTTGATTTGGCGGCAATATAAAGTGCTGCAGCAGCTAATCCTTTTGGATCTTTACCCATTTTTTTTAATCCATGCTTTAATGCAGTTTTTAACATATTTGCTGCTTTTTGTTGAACTTGAACGGATAAATTCAAATCGTTTCCAAATCGGAACACAAGTGGTCCTGGTGATATTGGTTTGTAACGGAGTTTAAGTACTGGTAAAACGTTTCGTACAACCAATCCTAAAGAACGATGAACGCTTCGCAATGGAAGTAATGCTATATCAACCACTTCTTCTAATAATCGTGGGAAATTATGGATTCTGATTGCTGCATAAAGTGATGCCGTGACAAATGCATCTATGCTTCTTCCCATGGTTAATTTTTGCTTAGCAACCTCTGAGTAAATCTTCCATGCTGTTTCGAGAATATAATCTGGAATATTTAGTTTTTGGGCTAATTGGTTAATCTTTGGTCTTGCCTCCCAAAAATTGCGTTCTAATGAATTAACTAGAGAACCTTGGATTTTGGAAAGTCGGTTAAACATTGCTTGTTTTTTACCTTGAAGAGACACTCCTTTTGCATCTGGGGTGTTTGTGCCGATGATGGTTCTTGGGCCGAAATTTCGCCATCGTGGTTCGGTTCTTTTTCGGTTTTTAACTTCATCAGCAGTATAAGCACGTTTTTCAGTTGCTACATAAGATCTTCCTAAGACCATACCACAGTTGTGGCAAACTCTCATTCCATCATCATTGTGGACATCAGTATTACTGCAACAAGGTTCGTCTTCATTATCTTTTTCGTAATAATTTGGTATTGCCATTTTGATTTTCAACTATTTTAGTGGCTCTTTTTTTATTTTGGAGTAATCAAAGGAAAATTATCCCTCAAAATACCCATTTTTTATTTAGAGCGAGGTTATACATAAGATATTAACTGAAACAATATATTTATTTATTCTTATAATAATTCCGAAGTTTTTTGGAAAAATTTCATAATAGTTTGTTAGTTTTTGGGAATGAAAACTTCTTAAAATTAATAAAAAAAATTGGAAAGATTCTCATTAATGGAATATAAAAACTAAAAAGGGAAAAAATGAATTAGGTAATTTAGAAATATTACAATAATTTTTTTAGATAGAAAAAATAAAAAAAAAATTCTCAATTAATTGTTTAATTAAGTTAGATTGAGTTTCTTTCGATAATACAATTTCATTAATTCAACAGAACCTATTACAATCATTATCATTGGAATAAGCCATAACCATTCAAGGAAAGGCATTGGAATAACTTTAAAGATTTCTCCTACAGGACTCCCTGGGATATAGAGTACAACTGTTAAAATAGCTGAAATTGATACAGCATAGAGCATAAATTTATTGGTAAAAAGTCCGATTTTAAAAAGAGAACTGTATTCCGAGCGGCAATTAAATGCATTTGCCATTTCACCAAACATCATTGCTAAGAAACAAACCGATCTCGCATGCCACATAACGTATCTATCTAATAACAATTCTTGAGAAGTTAAAATTCCTAAAACAGAATGATTTTCATATTTTGTTACAAGTGCATCTAAACCATCAACATTTTCATACACATAGATTAGGTCCTCATAATGCATTTCAGTTGGTTGTAAAGCAGTAGGGTAGATATATAACAAATATATACCAAGAATTACAATAGTTTTAACCCCCCCTCGGAAAAACATCTGGATTACAAAGTTTCTGGTTAGGATCGGTTCATCAAATGGACGTGGTTTTTGTTTCATTAATGTTGGATCGTATGGATCGTAACCTAAAGCTAAAGCAGGAGCTCCATCTGTAACAAGATTTATCCAAAGTAATTGTGTGGCAACAAGTGGTGGTGGAAGTCTTAAAACTGCTGCGATGAAAAGGACCAACACTTCCATGATGTTGGATGATAAGAGATATTGAATGAATTTTTTGATATTATCATAAATTCCGCGACCTTCTTCAACAGCATTTACTATTGTGGCAAAATTATCATCCGCTAAAACCATTACTGCAGCTTCTTTAGATACATCCGTTCCTGTTATACCCATAGCTATTCCAACATTTGCATTTTTTAAAGCAGGCGCATCATTTACTCCGTCTCCTGTCATTGCTACAATTTGTCGTCGGTTTTGAAGAGCTTTAACAATATTTTGTTTATGTTCCGGACTAACTCTAGCATATACCTTACATTTTTCAATATCCTCGTCTGACATATTAGGAATATCTTTACCTTCATGAGTAATTTCACCTTTTTCAATCATACCCAATTCTACTGCAATGGCAGTTGCAGTTATTAGATTATCCCCTGTGATCATTTTAACTCCAATTCCTGCTCTCTCACATTCTTGCATTGCAACTTTTACTTCATCTCGAGGTGGATCAATCATGAATTGCATTCCAACAAATGTCAAATCTTTTTCAAGATGTTCTACTTCAACCGGAATTCCTTCAGCCTCACGATAAGCAAACCCCAGTCCGCGTAAAGCTTCACTGGCTTTTAGTTCATATGCTTTAATAATTTGATTTTTATCTTCATTCGTAATTGGGCGGATTTCTCCATTTGTTTGAATATTTTTGCAATAATCTAATATAATTTCAGTAGCTCCTTTGATTAAAGCCAATTTCTTTCCATCTATTTCATTTACTGTTGACATTCTTTTTCTAGTAGAATCAAATGGAATTTCATCAATTCGTGGAAAATTGGCGTTTGTTGCTTTTGGTTCCATTCCAGCTTTCCATGCTGAAGTAACTAAACATCCTTCTGTAGGATCTCCGAATGTATTCCATTTTCCTGTATTTTCATCTTGATTGATTCGAGCATCATTGCATAATATTCCAATACGTAATGTCATTTCAAGATCTGGTATTTCATTTGCCGATACTTCTAGATCTGCAAGAGTAATTTTACCTTTGGGTTCATAACCTGAACCAGATACATCATACATTTTTCCACCAGTCCAAATTGACCTAACTGTCATCTCATTTTTTGTAAGGGTTCCTGTTTTATCAGAACAGATAACTGTTGTGCATCCTAGAGTTTCTACTGAATGTAATTTTTTAACAATAGCATTTCGATTTGACATTCGTGTTACTCCAATAGCAAGACATACTGTTACTACAGCAGGTAATCCTTCAGGAATAGCTGCCACTGCTAAAGCAACACCAGCCAATAAGGCACTAAGCCAAGGTTCTTTTACCCACAACCAATACAGTAGAAAAACAACACCACAAATAGCTAGAATAACAAAGCCAAGCCATTTCCCAAAATCTTCTAAATTTTTTTGTAGCGGGGTCAATTTTACTTCTGCCTCTGATATCATCGTTGCAATTTTTCCAACTTCAGTTTGCATACCGGTTTCTGTAATAATTACTTTTCCTCGGCCGTAAGTTGCTAAAGTTGATGAAAAGAGCATATTTTTATGTTCGGCAAGAGGACATTCCTCATCTTCGATAATTTTTGTATGTTTATTTACTGGAACGCTTTCACCAGTTAATGCGGCTTCTTCTGCTTTCAAATTCTTTTCTTCAAATATACGACCGTCCGCTGGAATCATATCACCTTCATGAATTACAATTATATCTCCTGGGACAAGTTCACGGGCTTTTATCGAGATTTCTTTACCGTCGCGTATAACTTGAGCTTCAGGGGCTGAAAAATTTCTTAAAGCTTCTATTGCTTTGTCCGCTTTTCCCTCCTGAGCATAACCAATGATTGCATTTAAGAATACAATAACGGCGATCACGATCCAGTCATGTCCACCATGTTCTGCAATTGCTGATAAAACAGCGGCTGCAATTAGTATATAAATCAGTGGATCTTGAAATTGTTGTAAAAAAACCTTCCAACGTGGGGTTTTTTCACCAGCTTGAAGTTCATTTGGGCCATATTTCTCCTTTCTAATCAAAACTTCTTCATTGGATAAGCCATCAGTAAAAGAAGTAGATAATTTCTTTTCTACCTCTTCCGCTGTGAGAAGAAACCATTTTTCAGCAATTATTTCTTGTGTTAAAATTTCTGCCATAAATATCACTTGTTTCCATTATAAAATTTGTGTAGGAAATTTTATTTTGTATTTGAAAGATAAAAATTTTTCGAAAATTGATTATAGAAATTAAATAATAACAAAATAGGTGTATGAAATACACTTATTAATTAATTATGAACCTTATGAATGATCTATTAATGAAAAAAAAAAAAATTGAAATCTTATTGCGTTATTGTATATTCTTTATTCAATAATTCAGGAAGTAGTTTTTTGGTTTTAATGCTGTCAAAGTAATAGGTAAAAAGTGCAAATATTACAAGTAAATAAAAACCAAAGAAGCCCACCATTACCAAAGGATGTTCTCCAGCCCAAAAAATTGAAGCAAAGCTCCCAATAATCCCCAAAATAGTTAAAACCCAGTAAATTTTTTTCATTTTTTTTTCTCCTTATTTTATTTCCAATTTTTAATTTTAGAAAAATATCCTTCTAGATCAACTAAATTCAGATATATAAAGTTCGTCGAAAGAGTAAATAATAAAAAAAAAAACTGAAGATAAAGAGATAACGCTATTCTACTTTTTACCCATTTTTTACCCATTTTTTTCCACAATTGCAATCTTTATTAATTATTTACCTAAAAATTAATCAAGAGGAAAAAATATAATGAAACCACTTTCTGACGCTATTCTTAATTCACAAAAAAGTGCTATAAGAAAACTTTTTGAATTGTTAATAAAAAGTTCTGATGGAATATCATTTGGTATAGGTCAACCTGATTTTACAAGCCCTGATTTCGTAAATGATGAGATAATTAAGGCATTAAAAGAACATAAAACCCAATATGCACCAGCTTTAGGATTGCCCACATTAAGAAGAGTTGTCGCTCAGAAATTCCAGAATGAAAATAATATGAAATGGGTGGAAACTGAAAATGTTATGATCACAAATGGAGGGAGTCAAGCGTTGCAGCTATGTTTTGCAACATTGAGCAATCCTGGTGATGAAATGATTTTATCAAGCCCAAATTTTCTCTCATATATCTATCTTGCAAGTTATTATCATCTTAAATTAGTAGAAGTTCCAAGATTGGAGAATTATGCACCAGATTTAGAAGGTATTCGCCAATCTATTACTCCAAAAACAAAGTTTATAATGATTAATTCACCAAACAATCCAACCGGATATGTCTATTCAAAAAAACAAATGGATAAATTAGTTCAAATCGTTCTTGAAAATGATCTTTACTTGGTAAGCGATGAGGTTTATGAAAAATTTCTTTATAACGATCATATTCATATAAGTCCTGCTTCTTATGATGAAATGGCAGAAAGAACACTCACATTAAATGCTTTAAGTAAAACATTTGGTGCAACTGGCCTACGTCTTGGTTATGTATCTGCCAATAAGAAAATTATTGGAATGATGGAGAAATACGGGCAGTATACAACAGCGGGAGTAAATCATCCGACTCAATACGGGGCAATAGAGGCATTAATGAAAGGGAATCCTGATATGCCTCAAATACTCCAAAGTTATAATAAAAAAAGACTTTTTTCTTTGAAACGTCTAAAAGAATTGCAATTTGATACTATTGAACCTTTTGGGGCTTTTTACATTATGCCAAGGTTAAATCCTAAATGGGATATGACAAGTGAAGTGTTTTCCAATGAACTTGTTAAAGAAAAGCACGTTGCTTGCGTTCCTGGAAATGGTTTTGGGTCTTATTCTAATAATTCGTTAAGAATATCATATGCAACATCTGATGAACTATTAGAAGAAGGTTTTAATCGAATAGAACGCTTTTTGAAAAAAAAATCTCTTATATAGAATGAACAATGACCCCTAAGAATAGAATATGTAAATGGTATCAATGCTGTCCGATTAAATTTTATACAGATGAAAAGAAATTGGATCCTTATTGGGTTGATAATTATTGCTTAATTGGGAATAAAAAATGCATTAGGTATCAAAAAGAAGAAGCGGGTGAATCCCATCCGGATAATTTGTTACCTGATGGATCAATTGATTCATTATTGGTGTAACTCAATTATCTTGTGTCCGTTTTTTTCAAGAACTTCTTTTGATTGTTCAAGATTTTTCTCTTTTACTAAAATATAGTCTGTGTTATAGGTTGAAAATGGAAAAATACTAATTCCTGCCTTAGCAAGCACTGTTGACAAGGTAGCAATAATTCCGGTTAAGCTAAAATACAAAGGACCAATAATCTTAATTGCCCGCCAGCCTTTTTCTGATTTACAATTTGATGCAGGGATTAAGTTTTCTGGTATAATTATTGAAATCTCTTCATCAGTTTTTGTGATCGACCAGAAATCACCAAGTTTAGATGGATCTGGTATAGAATCCTTAGGAGAAAGTTGACAAACAGCTAATTTTTTTTTTAGAATTACCAGATCAAGTTTAGTCACAATATCCCCGCTTAAGAATTGTTCGTAAATATTAAAAATCATTTGTTTTTCAAATTAGAAAGATCAAAAGAAATTTAGGAATGGGCTCGAATTTTTTCATTACGGAATGAAAATAATACTACGGATCACAACATCATTAAATCACAAATCGATATTTAGAAATTTCTTGAGTTTACAAGATAATGATCCGACAAAAATTTTTTCGTTAAAACAAATGAATATTCTTTGAGATAGGCATTTTAGTAGATCAATTTAGGTACTAGATCAAAATAAAAATTAGTAAAAAAATTCTAAATTAGGGACGTT
>JAUWMK010000115.1 GCA_030613185.1 Promethearchaeum sp. | reverse complement strand
TAGCATTAATCCAATTTAAATTAAAGGAAGCTCAACAATTTTTAACCAAAGCTCAACAAGTTGCCCAAAAAAAAGGCTTACAATTATTAGCAATGAAAATTTCTGCCGAACATGATGAAGTTCTTAACCATTTAGATATCTGGGAAAATTTACATAAAAATCAAAATCAAATTTCCATGGTCGAGCGTTTTAGATATGCTAAATTAAATGAACAAATGGATTCCATGATCAGAATACGAACACTTGAACAAAAAGAATTGTTATCAGAAAAACCGATTTTTCTTGCATTCATAACTAGCGGAGGGACTCCATTAATTAAATTCCCGTTTATGGATAAATGGGCAGAACAAAGCTTATTCAGCGGTTTTATCTCAGCTTTTAATGTGTTTAGCAAGGAACTCTTTTCAAAATCTGTGGATCGTGTTAAAATGGGAGATTTTATTATTCTTTTAAAATCGGTTGAGTCATTTACTGCTTGTTATGTTATTGAAGGTCCTTCTTATTTAGCCCAACAAAAATTAACCAGATTTTCGGATAAGGTCAGAACAACTCCTGAAATATGGAATCGGTTGATTGAATATAGTAAAACGGGAGAAATAGTAACAACTGAAGGAAATCCGCATCTTAAGGAAATTATTTCTGAAATTTTTGATATATAAATAATGCTCCATTATAATATGGAGAAAAAGTAATCTTATAAATTCAAATAAGACGTGAAATAAATGAATGAAACCGACCAACAAACAGATAACCAAGATAAGCCTTTAAACACTACTTTAATGATTTTTTTATCATTATTTTCAATAATATTCCAACTTCCCCTCCTTTTTCTCCCCGCAAGGAATTGGTATTGGATTGAAGCATGGATATATCTAATATTTTTCTATATATTCATGCTGGCTCAAATTTTAATACTAAACAAGAAAAATCCTCAAGTATTAAGAAATCGGATAAATACTAAAAAATCAGGTTTGACTAAGGCAGAAGGCGCAGATAAGTGGATTCTTCCCTTGTTATCTATTAATTTTCTTGGATTATTTTTAATTCCCGGATTTGATGAAGGAAATGGATGGTCAGAAGTTCATATTATTATTGAAATAATTGGGTTTTTGATATTGGGTGTGTCTTTCTATATTCTTTATCGAAGCATGTTGGATAATGCTTTTGCATCCAAGGTTTTAGATATTCGAAAAGATAGCGGACATAAGGTCGTTGATACTGGATCCTATGCTATAGTACGTCACCCCATGTACACAGGATTTTTATTAATGGGATTTGGGTTAACTTTAGCGCTAGGTTCATGGTATGGTTTGATCCCAGCTGCATTATTTATAGTTATTCTTGTGATCCGGATTAAATATGAAGAGGAAATGCTAATCGAGGGATTAGAAGGGTATGAAGAATACAAGTTGAAGGTAAAATACAAACTTCTTCCTAAGATATATTAAAATGAAATGAAATTTTCCTCAAAATCATATTAAAAAAATAAATACAATTAATAAAATTACTTGTAAAAACTTTTTTTTATTAGCATTTTCTTATTTTACTTACAATGAATAATAATTTCATAGTGACTATGACAAATCGCGGAATGATTACTATTCCATCAAAGATCCGCAAAAAACTTGGTTATAAAGATGGAAAAGAGTTTATGGTCATAGAAGAAGATGGAATAGTAAAAATCATCCCACTTTATGATATCAGAGAAGAACAGGATTGGAATTTAGATACATCTGAAATAAAAAAAAAAATTAAAGAAGAACACGAATCTGAGATTGATGTAGAAAATAGAGAATTCAATGTGGCATTAAAAGAGAGGAGTAATAAGTAATAATGAAGAAAAAAGTAATCCTTGATACAGGAGTAATAACTATTTTAGTTGGGAAAAAATCTCGAGATGAAAAAAAAAAACTTTTAGATGAATTATCTGATGAAGGAGACCTCCAAGGCTATGTGACTAAACCTATTCTTTTAGAAGTTGCTAAACATTTATCATTAATATATAGAAAAGATGAAGTCACCAGTATAATATTCTCATTTTTACGAACTTTAAAGATAATCGTTATTGAACCCGATATTAATACATATATCAGAGCAGGAAGGCTTCAATTTAGTAATATCAAGATTTTTTCAGCATGTGATTCTTTAACTATTACTCTAGCCCGAAATAAAGAAGAAAAATACACAATATATACCACTGATAGCAAAATGATAAGTGAGAGTAGAAATATAAAGAAATTGGTCAAATACAAAATCTTTAGATATACATAAATAGATTAGATGGAATGATGTGAAATATTTTTATTATTGATTTGTAAACTATGAAAAAAAATGAATCAAAAAGAAACATCGTACATATGCTGCAATTCACCATCATTTTTCCCTATATTATAATTGCTTTGTCTTGTATACTTTGTTTTATATAAATTTGAATACTTTCTGGAAACAAATATCTGGTTCCATTTTCTTCTTATTATTTTCCTTAATTCATTAAGTGAAATTAAAACTGGAATGATCAATAATACAACTCCAAGGGAGTCATTATTGTAAATAAAATAGATCGCTCCAATTAAACAGATTATAGATAATGCTTTTTTTAACCATTTTTTCATTTTTTTAATCATCCTCTTTTTTCATCTAGTTTTAGATTATACTTTTCAAGATTCTTCATATTTTTATTGAAAAAAATCTCGAATTTTTTCTTATCTTCAAGTAACCTAGGAAAATTCACCTATTTGAAAAAGTTCCAAATTTACCATATTGATCCATATGGTTGATTTTTAATATCAATCTGATATGCGATAATTCATTTTAAAAAATATTAAAATGAGATAATTCATGAACAACTTGATGTTTTAAAATGATTTGAATTTTTATTGATTTTATTTACTATACATTTCAAAAATAAGTTTTAACATTCATAGTGGGAGTAATATATTTATTTTGATAACTATTAATTCATTTTAAAAAATTTTAAAATGTAATAATTCGTGAATTATTTGATGATTTAAATTGATTTGAATTATTTTTAATTGTGCTATGATTGCTATTAAAATCATAAAATATCTATAATAATAAGTTCAATTTGAGGTATACATCTTATTTGTATTTTGATGATTATTAAAACATTTTAAAAAATATTAAAGTTTTATAACTTCTTCTTAAGATCTTCTGTTGTGTAATAAATTATGAAATGTCCTTTATTTCGACCAATAATTAATCCTGCCTCATCTAATTTTTTGATATGATGAGTAATAGATCCTTCAGAAAGACCTAAAATTTTTGCCAGAGTGCCATTACTTAACTCACCTTCTTGAATAAGTTGGTAAATAAGTAATCGGTTTTTATTTGCTAAAGCAGAATGAAGTTTAAGTTTATTTTGAAAGTCTTCAGATTTTAGTTTATTATCAATGAAATCCAGTTTTTCTTTAATATATTCACCAGGATTTTCATTAATCTCACAAGTCTTTAAAAAATCCAAGAACCTTGAATCCATATTATGATGGAAGAAGAATTAATATAAAAACATTTTGATAACTTTTAAAATGTTTTAAGGTTAATTAAATATTAAATTAAAATTCAAAAAATAAAGAAAGACATTGATAAAAAGCAATTAAGACACATCTTGGGATTTCAATTTGCTAGCTCGTTCAATGAGAGTCTTTTGCACTGCATCCAGATCACCTTCAATAAAGCGAAATACTGGAAACCATAAAAAAACATTCAAAATCCAAAAGAAAATCGCAACCCACATTGCACCTTGAAGGCCTAAAACAGAGGCAGTAATTGCACCAGCTATCAAAGGTCCAACTGTGTGACCGATTAAATCCATTGCGGATGCAATACTAATCATAGTACCACGATTTTCTGGTAAATTTACATCAGTTAGGGTTGAATGCCAGTTAGGCCCAACACCTTGATTTATGAACATTAATAGGATTAAAGATCCCATAGCGAGAAAAAATCCTTTAGTAGCAAAAGCATCTCCAAATGTAGCATTATCAACTAAATTGAAATCTGTTAGAATAAAAATGATAAAGAAAATCACAGGAAAACCATTACAAATTAGAGCAATCATCACTTTTGCCCGGCGATCCTTTTTAAACCATTTATCGCCCAAATATCCAAATGCTAGTGCACCACCAATTCCAGAAATAAATGCAATAAATACGATTGATGTTGTCATTTCAGGAGCCATATTACGCGTATCTTCTAGATACTTGAAAATAAGAAAGAAAATTATTCCTGATGGAATACAATCAATAAAATTTGCAATCAACCAAAAATTACTTTTGTTTGTCCAGATCCTTTTGAAATCTTTCTTAGAAATACGGAAATTATACTCTGCACCTTCTAATCCTTTAAAAACCTCTTCAGATGCACCTCGTTTGGGTTCTTGGACAAAAAGAAGCCCGAGTCCCAACAATAAACTGATAATTCCAATTATTAAGTATGTGGTTCGCCAAACGTCACCCATTAGCCCTCCTAAGACCATACCAATTAGTTGCCCTAAAATAATTGCCACATTTACGTAAGCAAACGCAATAGTTCTTTTTTTAGGATTTGCAACATCCCCAACCATAGAAAATACAGTAGGCACAATAGCACCTATGCCTATGCCATTCATAATTCTGGTAATAAAAAAGAATACATAACCACTTTCCCCAGAAGGAACGAAAATGACAATAATTGAAAAAATGGAATAAATAATCGTTCCTGCAAACAATACCCACTTTCTTGTGGTCTTATCAGCCAAAATTGCAAAAGATACCATGGAGACACTGGACATAAAGACAAAAGCAGATGAGATATAGGTCATTTTTGGAACATTTACGTTATCTGTGCTCCCAAAGAAAAATTCCAGATGTGGGTTTAAGAATGGCCCCAATAAATTCTGATCAGCAAAAGAAAATAGCAAAATCATTAATAATATGAAAATTGCAATAAAACTTAATTTTTGAAAGGTTTTTTTATCGCTCATAGAATTCATTCATCCTATGAAAATTTAAATGTGGTAGATTGAATTATAAATGGAAAATTCATGTAAGATATTTTTTCATTCTTTCTTGTCTTTTCTTGATGGTTTCAAACTCATTAAGAACAATTTTTACAAGCTCACCCCTTTTATATTCAGCAATAAATGAAAGGCAATAATCGTCTATTGATTCATGAAACTCTATTTCAATGGTCTTAATAATTTTAACCCAAAATTCCCCTTCATCATCTTCTTCTCGACGATAAAGGCAACCGTTTTTTCTAATTTTATACATTTCCATATATCTATAGAGAGATTTGGTTTGGAATGACCCTTCATTAAAATATTTTGCCACTTCACTTGATACTCCCGTTATAACAAAACCATTGATCGTTAGATAATCAAACATTCCCATGATGAAAAAATACTCCTTTTTAAAACATTTAAGAAAATATCAAAATTATTATTATTATTATATTTAAAAAGTGATAACTATGATAATTATAATATGGGTTACCAAAAATTTGTTAATAGAGATCTATAATTAGAAGATACTAAACCTAAGAGGAAAATGTATATCATGTTTATTGAAAATTTATTAGATGAGAAATTAAGAAACAAGCTATTCTCATTATACAAAGTTAATAAGAATAATTTACTCAAATCTGGAAAATTTAATATTGTTATTATCAGTCTTGATGAAAAACAAAAGATTCCGCCGCATCCAGAACCTTATGGAGTTGCATTCATAGTATTAGAAGGGAAAGGTATATTTTCAACTAAAGATGGTGAATTTACACTAAAAAAAAATTCCATGATCTTTATGAAAGCTAATGAGATCAGGGGTATAAAAGCGCTTGAGAAATTGGTAATAGTAGGAATTCAAGATGGTCATTAATTATGAACGAAAGTATTGCAATATCAGCTTCAAATTTGACAAAGAAATTTGATGATTTCACCGCTGTAAATGATGTTAGTTTTAAAATCTTTGAAGGTGAAATTGTAGGGATATTAGGACCGAATGGTGCTGGTAAAACTACAACATTAAGATTATTAACGGGAGTTTACAAGCTAGAAGAAGGTGAAAAAATTGAGATTTTTAATGAAAATCTTAAAGACAATCAAATTAATTGTAAAATCAAATTTGGAATCGTACCTGAGATAAGCAATGCATATTCCGATTTTACTGTGTTAGAAAATCTTGAATTTTCAGGTAAAATGTATGGCCTTTCTAAAGAAGAAATAAAAAACCGTTCAAAAATTCTATTGGAAAGATTTGAACTATTAGATAAATTAAATGCAAAAACTAAAACACTTTCAAAAGGACTCAAGCAGCGTGCAAATCTCTGTTTAGCTTTACTACATGAACCCCCAATTTTAATTTTAGACGAACCAACAAGTGGATTAGATCCAATTTCCGTGAAAATTATGAGGAAACAGATTTTAGAATTCCGCAAAGCAGGTAAAACAATTTTAATTACCACGCATGATATAAAAGAAGCACAGACAATCTGCGATCGAATTTTAATAATGAATAAAGGGAAAATAATTGCGGATGCAAACCCGGATACTCTTCGCAGGGACTTTAAATCTATTTCTACAATAATATTTAAAACTGAAAAAGAACTCGATAGCAAATTAATGAATTATCCCACCCTAATCAAAAGAAGTGATGGCACATTTGCTATTTCAAGCGAAAATGTGCTAAAAGATTTATCAGAATTATATAATTCTTTTACGCTTAAAAATCAAATTCAAATATCAGATGTCAAAATTCAAGAGACTTCTCTTGAGGAAGTTTTCATTGATTTAATTAAAAATGATTCAACTAAAAAGAAAGGTGTTAAAAATGATTAAAGACAAATTATTTAAAATCTGGGTTATGGCAAAGAAAAATATCAATCTTTACATTAAAAAGGGCCCTGTAATTATATTTGGACTAATGTTTCCCTTTTTTATGACACTATCATGGGTGCTAGGAAGGGATATTTCACAAAATCAAATTTTTGTTGGAATTATTGCGATGACGACTTTTTTCACGTCAACAGCAATCAGCCCAATAGTTTTTCCAATTGAAACTCGTGAAAAATCTTTAGAACGCATTATATCTGCACCTATTTCCTTAAATCAGATTTTACTTGGAATTGTGCTTGCTTCAGCATTATATTCCCTCTTAATTTCCTCTATTATTACTTTAATATTTATAATAATCTTTCAAGGTTTATTCAGCTCTTTGTTATATATATTTCTATTTTGGTTAGGTATTATTCTGATGTCAATTTTAGGATCTTTATTAGGATTGTTAGTCTCAGCCATTCCAACGGATAAAACATCTGACGTGATGCTTATAATGAATCTTATTAAATTTCCTTTATTATTTATAAGTGGTATGTTCACGCCTCTTGATGTTCTACCTTTTCCAGTAGTAGTTCTATCTTGTTTATCCCCTTTGACCTTTTTAATAGATATTTTTAGATATTGTGTTGATGGCCATAGCTTTTTTCCTTATCAAATTGATCTATTAGTACTTGTTCTTTGGATTATCGTTTTTTTCATTGCGAATGGTTATTTCCACAGGAAAACGATGCCAAAGCGATTTTAATATTTTAGATCAATATGAAAATTTGTAAAAAAAAATTTATCCTACTTCTCATATCGTTTAGAAATATCTTGTCCAACCCGATCAATATACGGTAAATCTTGGATGATTTTATTAATGTCGGTATTTTCACCGTAAATCATAATCATTAGTAAGTTAGGGCTAATTCCGGGTATTATTAGAAATCCTTTGCTATGTCTCGATAATAACAAATTGAAAGTGCCTAAATTCAAACTCTCTGTCGATCTGACAGTTGCAGAGAGAGATGTGATCATAGCTAAAAATAAGACATCTTCACTAATGTTATTGTCGGTTAGCGATGCGACGGATGATCCATCAGTCATATCACTAAATATACCAATAGCTTTAACCCCTTCGATGTACTTGAGTGCTTGAAGGGGGGCTTTATAAGCAGGATCACCTGTGAATCGATCTCCAGACTCAACTTTGTTCTTAAATTTTTGACTCCATCGGGCTAAGGTCATCTGAGATACCTTATATTTATCAGCAGTTTCTCGATATGTATGACTTTGGCGATAATACATTATTTTTTCTTTTTCTTCTTTCGAATAACGTTTTCCACTTGACATAAGTTACTGTTAGTGACACACCTATTTAAATGTTAGCAGTGTTAGTTCATATCGATTTTGGAACCTATTACTAAGAATAATAGTGTTAGTAGTATTAGCATTAATCTAAATTTTTGATAAAAAACCATATCGGATTTAATATTAGTGAAAATACGTGGATTCTAGGTTTGTATATCTTTAAAAATTTAAATTCAGCATATATTCCTTTATGTTATTTTCCAAAAATTTTTTCTTTATTAACAAAGATTAAAGAAGTCAAAAACATTAAATAGGTCAATTGTATTAAAGAAATTTTGATTTTAGAGGAGATTTAGAAATGATAGAGGGTACATTAAAAGATATGAATGCAGAAATTCTTAAATATCAATCACTTACGGAAGGAATAGCGGATACGAGAATAATAAAATCTTCAAACGTAGAAAAATTCAAAATTATTAGTGATGAATTATTTTTTGAAGAAGATAATGTCCATATTTATTTAACATTTAATTCAAACAATAAAAAAATTAGATGTATCATATATCTAACTGAAATTAATAGTGATTTTGTAGAAATGATGATAAGTAGAGTTGGTCTTCCTGTAACTGAAGAAAATATTCAGAATTATCAAAGAGATCCCACCTTGGTAGAAAAGTTCTGGAATGATGAATTTAAAAAGAAAAATAATGAACTAATGAAATATTTAAGGAGATCAAAAATTAAATTTCTATTTCAAGAGAAATTTAAACCTACGTTTAGCAAAAACCGAAATAATGAAATTGTCGATAATTTTGGATGAAATATCACCTGAAAATGAAATTTTCGTATGCGTATTGCCATTATTTTTTCGTTTTACCACAAATCCAATTGAAGAATTATTTATAGGGTCTTTTGGATTAAGCCGTAGAATATCGCTCTTTTTTCTGGAAAAAAATCTAAATTTAAATGCATAGTTTTAACTAAATTTTAAACAGATAGAAAAGAAAAGAAAAAAATGTCACGAAATTCTTATATATAACAAATTCTAATTTTTCAAATTCGATAACTAAGTTTTATTGTTTATCATTTTTTGTTTCAGTTATGCTTTCTGTTTTTTCTTTTCTAACTGCCCTATATAGCATTAATCCAGCTGGAAAAATTATCACTCCCATATAAGTAAAAATATTCCGGAATGTATCTTGATGCAGGTAATTCTGGATATAGTTCCCCGCTAAAATTAAACATAACATGAAAAGTGCAATATTAAACATTATATATTTCTTACGAGAAGCGGAATCGGTAAATTTTTTAAAATTTTGGATTGTTATAATAATAATTATAACATACCAAATACCGATTAAACATAAGCCGTATATAGTAACAGGTAAATCATATTGAGGAACAATAGATTTATCATCATTTCTATAACCTAAATAAACTTTAGGTAAATAAAATATCGGTGAACTTATAACTGCCCAAATTGCAATTAATATTCCCTTCTTTTTATCATTAATAATTGCATTTCCTTTTAGAATAATTAGATTAAATATCAATAAAAAGATAAGAGTAAAACAATTCATAAATACTGCAAATTTATGTCCAATAATATAAATATTTGTACTCCCAATGAATTCTAGTGTTCTATATATAAGAGTTCCTGTTAATCCAATTGCAGATGTGTAAAAAAACGTAGCAATTATCTGGGCCAACCTTGAAGATTTATCCCTTATTAATAATTTTGTCCCATTTATTGAAAAAAGAGTTATTATTCCACCATATACAATATATACTAAGAATACTGTTGTTGTATTTGCCATATGTGATCCCTTGTAATGTTATTTTTAAAAAAAAAAAAAATTTTCCAAATCTTATATTTCAGAATTACTTTGTTTGTTTGTTTTAAAAAATGTTTACATAGAAATTTGGAGTTGTTTTAGAAACGTATGATTTTTTTATTTCTATTAGATTTTTTAATTTTTTACATAATTCACTTCTAATATCGAAAAATCTCCATGGAAATCACCCTTGAACCTCTGATTGAGAAAAATTTTAGCATGATGAAAATTTAATACATTCTCAGCTAATATTTTATTATGATTATTTCGCATAATGTAAAAAGTCTGTATTCTTCTTCCCAAACTTGTTATTGTATGCGGTCCTTTCAGAGAAATCATTGATTTTAAAGGATTATTTTCAGATTCAACAGAATTATTTTGAATACACTTACCGCAATATAACATAAATGCCTTTGTTATTCACATCAGCAATGGGGGAAGTGCTTTCGATGAAAGATTTATTTTTTTCCGATATTTATCCATCTTCACATATGTTTTTCTCCCATTGTTGAACACATAATTAAAACCCTTAGGTCCTCGCTTTATTTTCCCATTTGTTTTTCACTTAGTTTTTTCTTCTTATTCTTGGAACCTTTCAGACGTCCAATAGATTTTTTTGGAAGTGGATTAATGAGTTAAATATTTTGAAGACTATAACACACACTTAATTTTTGTAATACAACGCACATTTCACATCAAATCATAAAAAGGAAAAAAATTTCCATCTTAATGTTTAATATTCTCATTAATTACTTTAGTCTATAAAAAAATTTGAGAATTTTAGTTAAAATTTGATCTTTGAAAATCTTGTTTTATTTGGATTCAGTTTTTTCTGACAATAACAACTAATCATCTTGCCATTTGAATGAATCAATCTGAATACCTTTATTTTTATATGATTTTTGATAATAATCAAATTCTATTTTATTAAGAGGATACCATTCATCATAAGGATATCTTCTATAATACTGACTTACTTTTTCTCGATAATGTTGATAAGCAATCTCATTCAACCTTCCCTTACGATATTTTTCTTTTTTTCTTTGTAAGAATTCACGATCAATTAAAAAAGCTTCTTCAAAATTAACAGCCATTCGTTTATCGAAACCAATTTTATCGTCTTTTGGTAAATAAAACCAATTTGCATTTAATCTGGATTTTTGAGTAATTAAACTCACCCAATTTTTAGTTTTTTTTTCATCAGGGAGTGTTAATCTAGAAATATCTTGCAATGTATCTATTAAAAAGAAAGTTATATAAGGAATTCTTGAAGTATCACAATTTTGAGAAGCAACTATACCCCATACTGGTTTTATTGGTAAAGCTGCAACTGTAATATCTTCAGGATTAACATCATCCCATGAAATAGAATCAAAATCCTCACCTGAAATAATATTTAATTTATCTAAACTTTCAATTATATGAAACGGTAAAGGATAAAATATATCTCCTTGAAGAATGGGATTTAAAGCTTTCGGATAATCATAAATCATTTCTAATCCTCTTCAAAAAATTCTTCAAACAATTTTGCATTAATATCTCGATATATTTCCCATTTTTTAGTATAAGAATTCAAAGAATTTTTTACATTTTCTCTAATTTCTTCAAATTTTGCTTTTTCATCTCTATAATTTGTAAAATAATCAATATTATTACAACGCTGATTATCATCTTCAAATAAATAATTATATGAATTTATTGCTGAGGAAGTAGTATCCTTACAAATAGGATTGTTTGCTTGTTTAATAATATATTCTTTAAATTGAAAATTTTCATAATTTGAGATTTTACTACTTTCCTGTGCAAATTTTTCTATTTCCTCTCTTGCTTTTGCAATAACTAATGCCATTTTTTCACACCTATTCTATGATCTCCCTAATTTTATTTGTAATACATGATTCAAATGTTTCAATTATATATTTATGCCCTTTTTCAAGATATTGTTCTGTATCTTCAATTTTAATCAAGTCTTTTTCCTTTTGTAAAAAAAACATATCTAAATCAAGAATTTGCTTAATTTCTGAATCATTGTCTTTTATTTTATTGAGATAAAGCAGTATGTTCATCAAACCTTCCAAATTATTTTTATTTGGCATAGGTAAAGTGCTTTTAACAATGATTTCTCCAAGAGTTGGTTGGTCATTATCTGGAAAAGCAGGATAATAGTTGAAATAATCCTCAATACGAAAAGTATTAGGAAGTCCTTCAAATTGATTGATATATCTGAGCCCGATTCTTGATATACCAAAATTTTCAGTTATTTTTGTATATATATTTAATACATCAAGAATCTTTGGTTTAAATTCTTCCCATGTTGTATATGGTTTTTTCTTATGTACTGAAAGAATATTTTCACGAATTTGTATCAAATATTTATCTTGGAGATCAAGAAATTGCATTCCTTCAACTTTTTGAACAACATTTGAGGAAATTTCCGAGCCCATTGCTTTTTTTTTATTATCAATTTTAACTCCAAAACCAATTCCTCTTATTTCCCTTTTAATAG
>JAUWMK010000016.1 GCA_030613185.1 Promethearchaeum sp. | reverse complement strand
GTTTCGTGACGCATTCTTCGCAAGAGCAGTACTCATTAAAGTAAGGAAGTTTTTCAAGAATTTAAATATTTCTGTTGTCTGGTTGGACGACAAAAAGCGTTTCAAAAAGGAGAAACCAATGGGAAAGGTTTAAGTTTTTTTAAGAATATAAAATTGGTAAAATAATGTAGCTATTGATGGTCCCATTAACAGAGCAGAAAAAAGGATCATATAAAACATCGGAACAGGAAGCAATGGAAATACAAACACCATGCACGGAATGGACAATGGAAGAACGAACACCCAATACATCCGATTAATTTTACTCACCTTTAATTGATCCTGAGTTATTTTTCCCAATAACCTAAGTTCCTCAGGATTAGATTCATTGGAGTTTTTTTCAGTGGGTTTGGAATGTTTAAATATTTTTGATAAAATGATTTCTGTAGCGAGAAGAAAAATATAAAATCCGGTTACACTTGCAATTAAAACACTAAAGATAAGAAGAAAATAATTTGTAAAACTGGAATCGGGGTTAGATTCTCCTTCTAATGCTTGAAGAAACCAAAATCTAATTTCACGGATATTATTATAACAATATGGGGCAAAAAAGTGATCAGTTTTTATTAATGAAACCTGTAATGCGGTTCCATCATTAAAAGATCCGTAAATATGGTTAGTTTTAATCTCTTCTTCAGGAATTCCAGTTTTATTTTCCATATACCCAAGGACGTCGGAATAACTGAATGCTTCATCCAATATTCCATGAAGAATTAATAGGTTGGGAGTTGAATACTGGGCTCTTCCTCCTGCTGCAAGACTCACCATTGCCCTAAAATCGGAATCATTATCTAATAATCTAAAACCAGCACCTCCACCCATGGAATAGCCAACATATCCCAAGTTAGTCATATTAATATCCCCTCTTAGTGCAAGAACTTCCTTCACTGCTAGAATATCGGTTGTAATATCTCCCTCGTTTATTGATCCTCCACTTCTTCCATGTCCACGAAAATCTAAAGCTATAGATACAATTCCTTGACCCGCAAGATCTAGAGCAATAGTTCTCATAAAATTTTTATTCACCATCACTCCATGACCAAGAATAACGGCTGTTTTCATTGAAAAATCATTATTTTTAGGTTCAAAGACATCGTAGATAATTTTAACTCCATCAGAAGTTAAAATTGATTGATTGTAAGTTCGTTTAATGTCCGTTGGAAAAATTAAAAACATCCCAAGAGAAAAAAGAAACAGAATTGATAGCAATCCAAGTGTCAAATATTTTTTACGATTTTTCATTTAATCTAAGTGAGATATAATTGTAAAAAAAAGATCCCTTTTTCAAATAGAATGATTTCAATTTTTGCCAAAATCAAAAATCTACTTTAATGCTTATTAACTTTTTCTTTTTTTTATAATAAATTTCAATACATTTTAATTGAAAAAAAAAATTAATACGTTTAATTGTTTAATTTTCAAATTTTTTGGTTAACTTTAGTATAAAAAATGGTATAAACCTTTGTTATAAAAATTTACAAAAATGAATTAAAATGAAAGGAATACAAAATAAGATATTACTAATACTTCTTTTATCTACGACTTGTATGGCTTCTTACGGATCAACAAGGCGAAGATGCCGAGATTTTAAGAAAGAAGATGTTCTTGAACAAGGCACACGGAATACGATTTATGAATTGATAGATAAAAACCCAGGTCTGCATTTTAGAAAAATTTGTAGAATACTGGATAAAAAGATGGGTGTAGTGCAATACCACATCGGGGTGCTGGAAAAAATAGGTTTGGTTCGATCGATACGCGATGGTAGATATAAATGTTTCTTTGCTTCAAATCAAGAAGATGATAAAAATATTTCACCAGATGATCGTGATCCAGCGAAGCAAATGCTCCGTGAGACAATAATCACATCCTTAAGACGCAAAACACCAAAAACTCTTATCACATTTCTAGCAAAAGAGACTATTGCGAGTCATCAATCTTTATCAAACGTTGCCAAAGTGTCTCCACAAGCAATAACATTTCATACTCAGCGTTTACAAAGTTTTGGAATAATTGAATCACAGAAAGAAGGTAGGCAAAAATATTATACGCTAAGCCCGAGCGCGAAGCAAATTACTGAAAATTTAATGAAATAAAAAAATCTTTTAATTTTTTTACTTTTTAATTTTTTTTTAATATTATATTTTCAAGAAAAGAGCGATTTTTTAATTTTTAATCGTATTAAATATCATAAATAAGTGAATAAGTAAAATGAGTATAAATACAAAAAAAAAACAATCATCAAAAAAAACAGCTAAAAAACCTGCTAAACAACCTCCTAAAAAAGTAGCTAAAAAATCCTCAAAGAGCCAAATTCAGAACACGCTACCGGATATTGAAGAAAATTTTAGCGAATGGTTTAATGAGATCCTATTTCAAGCAGAAATTCTTGATTATAGATATAATCTCAAAGGATGCGGTGTCTGGTTAGGGTATGGATTTAAAATTCGAAGAGCTTTTTTACAGATAATGCGAGATTTACTTGATAACACTCCTATCCCACACGATGAGATGCTTTTTCCACTTTTAATTCCTGAAGATCAGTTTATGAAAGAGAAAGAAACAGTGAAAGGTTTTGAAGATCAAGTATACTGGGTTACCCATGGTGGTTTGACTCCTTTAGAAGTTAAACTAGCTTTACGTCCAACCTCTGAGACAGCTATGTATCCGATGGCAGCAAAATGGATAAGATCGCACCAAGATTTGCCATTGAAGACCTATCAAATAGCCAATATGTTCCGATTCGAGGGTAAAAACACCCGTCCTTTAATACGGGTCCGAGAGATTACAACATTTAAAGAAGCCCATACATATCATGAATCAAAAGAAGATTGTGCAAATCAAATTCGAGAAGCAGTTTCTATTTACAGAAATATCTTCGATTCTTTGGGAGTGCCATATCTCATTACCCAAAGACCAAAATGGGACACTTTTCCAGGAGCAGATTATACCATTGCGTTTGATTGTATATTTTTACAAACACGCAAAGCTCTACAACTTGGTACAATTCACAACCTTGGGCAGAGATTTGCAAAAACTTATGATATTAAATTTGAAACAGCAGATGGTAATCAAGATTATGTATATCAAACATGTTATGGTATAAGCGAACGAGGAGTAGCTTCGTTAATTGCCATCCACGGAGATAATTATGGATTGAAATTGCCACCTGTTGTTGCACCAATAGAAATAGTCATTGTCCCAATCCTTTTTAAGAATAAAGAGGAAAAAGTTCTGAAAGTTTGCAATGAATTCTATAAAAAATTGAAGAAAGAAGGATTTAAAGTCAGATTAGATAACAGAAAGATTAGTTCGGGTCGTAAATACTTTCATTGGGAGTTACGGGGTGTTCCAATCCGTGTTGAAATAGGGCCTAAAGATATCGAGAAAAATCAAATAGCGGCAGTTCGTAGGGACGTTAAAGGGAAAAATTTCATTCCAATCGATGAATCGATAAAATACCTTAGTAAATTATTAAAAGATATTCAGGAAAGTCTTCATAAATCTGCTAAGAAACGACATGATGAATTAATTTTCCGCACTAATGATTTGGAGGAAGCGATTGATTTTATTGATAAAAATAAGGGGATTGCCGAAATTCCATTTTGTGGTGAAGAAGAATGCGCAGCATCGATTGAAAAAAGGTTAGAGGGTCTTAAATTCTTAGGTATTCCAGACAGATATTTACCGGTATTAAATAAAAAAGTTAAAAAAGAAAAAGAGATATATTGCAGTCATTGTATGAAACCTGTAACCCAATATTGGAGAATTGGGAAAACATATTAGGTTTTTACAGATATTGCGGTTTTTTTTTTTTATAATATTATTTCTATTTTTTCCAATTTCTTCAATTTCATCAAATTATCTTTTTCTTGATATTAAACTACCATCTTTTTGACCGAAGTAAACTTTTTCAGTCATTCCAATAAATAGACCGGTCTCAACAACGCCAGGAAGTAATTTTATTTTTTGGTTTAACACTTTAGGATCAGTTATCTCTCCAAAATCAACATCCAATATGAAATTTCCATTATCAGTAATCAATGGGCCTGCTTTTTTTTCAGCTAATCTTAGTATTGGAGATCCACCCGTCTTTTTCATCTTTTTCATTAATGGAATATATGCCAAGGGGATAACTTCAATTGGAATACCTTTCTTCCATTGTTCTCCAAGAATCTTTGAATTTTTTCTATAATCAGCAACAATAACTAATTTCTCTGAATTGCTCGCGATGATTTTTTCTTGAAGCAAACATCCGCCCCCTCCTTTTATTAAATTTAGATTCTCATCCACTTCATCTGCCCCATCAATATCTACATCAATTTTTGGATATCGGCTTAGATCACCTAATATCAACCCTCCATTTACAATTAGTTGGGTAGATTGGAATGATGTTGGAATACAAACAACTTTTAATCCTTCTTGTTTCACACGTTCTACTATACGATTGACGGCGTATACAACAGTTGATCCGCTTCCAATGCCTAATACCATCCCATCTTTAACAAATTCATCAACAGCAGCAATCCCAGCTTTTTTTTTAGCAATTTCTATTAAGTTATCCACTTTTTTCCACTTGTTTCCATTTTTTTATACTGTTTTTCTACAATATGAAATTGTATGGATAAATTAAAAAAATTTTTCTGAATTGATGCTAATAAATATAATATGGATTATAAAATCAGATTGGCTGAAGTTCTTTCAGAAATTCTTAATAATTCAACAGTTTCTATACAATTTCTAACCCAAATAATAAAAAAAGCGAAAAAGAATATTGACGCAGATTTCGCTATTAATTGTTTTGCTTTAAAAAAAAATTTAAAACAAGATGGTCTTGAAATTGCTAAAGAAATTCATAAATCATTTTCATCAAATTTTCTCAATCAAAATCCTTTTATTCAAACAGTTTTAATCGATGGTCCTTATCTAAACTTTAAATTTAATAAAATCATTATCGCTAATGAAGTAATGGTGCAAATTTTTAAAGATGTAAATTCTTATGCATCATCAAATTTTAAAAAAAGGGAAAAGCCAGAAAGAATAGTTATAGAATACCCAGCGCCCAATACAAATAAACCATTACATCTGGGGCATATCAGATATATGTTATTAGGGCAAACACTTTCTATATTTACCCAGTGTGCCAAGAATGAAGTCTTTCAAGTAAATCTTCTTAATGATAGGGGAATTCATATTTGTAAAAGTATGTGGGCTTACGTTAAATATGGTGAAAATAAGACTCCAAAAAGTGAAAATCAGAAATCAGATCATTTTGTTGGTTATTATTATATTAAATTTGCACAAGAAGAATCCCGTCTGAAAAAGTATGCCCAAAAAAATATTAATTTTTTGGAATATGAATTAAAAAAGAGTCCAGAATATCAAAACATAGATAGAATTCAAGAATTAAGAAAAACTATTGATCGATCTAAATATGGCATTCTCCAAAAAGAATTAAAAGATATGCTCATTGCTTGGGAAGAAGAAGATAAAAAAGTGAGAAATTTATGGCGGAAAATGAATGATTGGGCAGAAAATGGATTTAACCAAACCTTTGAAACATTCAAAATTCATCATGATAAAACATATATTGAAAGTAATATCTACAAAAAAGGTAAAAAAATTGTAGAAAATGGAATTAAAAAAGGAATTTTTGAAAAACTGGATGATGGTGCCGTAATAATTAATTTTAACAAGAAAAAATTACCCAAGCGGAAAGTATTAATCCGAAAAGATGGAACAAGTTTATATATCACTCAAGATCTTCACTTAGCATACCAAAAAATGGAAGATTTTAATTATAATAAGTCAATATATGTAATCGGAAATGAACAGGATATGCAATTACGCGTTTTATTTGAAATACTTAATAAATTGGGTATGAAAGCTGATAATATTCATTATAGTTATGGAATGATCAATTTAATAAGCGGTAAAATGAAATCCAGGGAAGGAACTGTTGTAGATGCTGATGATATAGTTGAAGAACTAAAATTGTTAGCAATGGGCGAAGTTAAAAAAAGATATTCAAATCTATCGAAAAATGAAATGGAAAAAAGAGCAATGGTCATAGCGTTGGCATCTTTGAGGTTTTTTATTATCAAGTACGATTATTCCAGAGATTTCGTATTCGATCCAAAGAAAAGCTTAGAATTTGAGGGTGAAACAGGACCATACATCTTGTATTCATATGCTAGAATATGCTCTATATTCAAGAAAGCTATGGAAAAGAACATTAAAACTCCATATGATCCTATTGAGGATAATATAACAGAAATATTGAAAATAGAAAACCTTTCTTTACTAGAGAATGAACACGAATTTAATTTAATAGAATTACTCTATTCCTATCCAGATATCATAGTAAATTCAGTAAAACAAATGAAACCTCATGTATTAGCACGCTATTTATATGAACTTGCTCAAGAATTTACAGGGTTTTACCATTCTTGTCCAATTATTAAAGAAAATCCGAAATTACGAAACTTAAGATTGCTTCTATGTGAATCAATCCGACGGGTTCTTAAACATGGTCTTGGATTACTTACTATTGATGTTTTAACTGAAATGTAGAAAAATTTATTGAATCCTAAAGTTGATTTAAAAAAATGTCCCGAAAACCAATTTATTTTGATTATAATGCAACAACACCTGTTCATCCTGAAGTTGTAGAAATAATGAATCAATATTTCCTAAAAAATTATGGAAATGCGGGTTCAGTTCACCAATTTGGATTAAATGCTCATGATGCTCTAGATTATGCTCGAAATATTTCAGCTAATTTTATCAAAGCAAAACCAATTGAAATCATATTTACTAGTGGAGGATCCGAATCAAATAATATGGCATTACAAGGTGTTCTATATAAACAGAAGGAATTGCACCCAAACACGCGTCCTCATTTGATTATTGACACAATTGAACATCCTGCTGTTTGGGAAACTGCTAATTTTTTAGAAAAAGAAGGGTTTGAAGTAACTCGTTTGCCTGTAGATCATGAAGGGTTTGTGAATCCACAGGCAGTCGAAGAAGCAATAAAACCAAACACTGCCTTAATTTCTGTTATGTATGCAAATAATGAGATAGGGACAATAAATCCTATTAAAAAAATTGGAGAAATTGCACATAAACATAATGTATGGTTCCATACTGATGCAGTTCAAGCATTTACAAAAGTTCCGATATATGTGAAATCGGAAAATATCGATCTTTTGAGTGTAAGTGCTCATAAATTTTACGGCCCAAAAGGGGTTGGGTTATTATATGTTCATAACGATCCGGACGCTCATAAAAATGAATCCACAGCATCTCATTATTTACGTCCTCTTATGTACGGTGGATCTCAAGAGTTTAGTATGAGACCAGCAACAGAAAACGTACCTGGGATAGTAGGAATGGCAAAAGCAATTGAAATAGCCAACTCTGATCTCATAAAAGAAAACTCTAGATTAATAAAACTCCGAGATTATTTGATTAAGCATATTTTAGAGGAGATCCCGAATAGCAAACTCAATGGCCCAATGACTAATCGACTACCTAATAATGTAAATATTTGTTTTGAAGGTATTTTTGCTTATGATTTAATGGTAGAATTAGATAATGTAGGGATAGCAGCTTCAGTCGGTGCTGCATGTCACGCTGAAGAAACTAAACCATCACGTGTTTTACTTGGAATTGGGAGATCAAACGCTGAAGCTGAGAATTCTATCAGGCTAAGTTTAGGAAGAGAGACAACTCAAGAAAATATTGATGTTCTTTTAGATTTCTTACACAGATACATTGCAATTCATGCAAACTATTAAATAGATCAATTCGTTTTCTAATAATATGGTTGAAGATATAACATCTGAAGAAGAAGAAGAAGAAAAAGTTCATTTTCCGAAAGTAGATAGAAGCAGATTATATTCGATACTTCTTATAATTTTTATTATTGTTTCAATCTATGTATCGATTATCATAGATCAGATATGGATTTCGTTTTTTATAATTATACCTATCCTAAGTCTTTCAAAGAGAGAAGAAATATCACAAGTAAAAGTAGATTTGAAACAGCTAGTTCTTAATAGTTTTTCGAAATTAGTGAAATTTATAGTGATATTGGCAATAATTGGGATATGCATTTTTCTCTTTATTAAAATTGGGCTATTTTTTACGGTGATTCTTATATTTATTAGTTTTTCACTCTATAAATATATCTCTGTAACAATAAATAGAAGAAATTTCGAAAAAAGTAAAAAATTGAAGAGTGAAGTTCTTTAAATCTCTCCCTCATAATAATCTAATTCAGATTTTTTAATTTTAAGTTTCATTAACAAACTTTGGATATTAGAATCATTCCGACGGATAAATATCCCGATTTTATCAATTTTCATGGTCTTCTTTAGATATAAAAATAGCTCGCGCAAAATTAATTCTTCTATTCCTTTTTTAAATGAGTCTTCTTTTCTAACTACAACATCGTGAATGATAGTATGTAGGTTACCTAAATAATCATTCATTATTGTAAAGAATCCTGCCCCAACTATCCTTTCATCAATTTTTGCTAATATCATAGAGTTTCTTAGTTTTAAATCTTTAACCCTATTTCCGATCTCATTTGAAAATTTTTGGATATCTATTGGATATATACTTCTATATTCAAATTCATTGATTAGGGCCTCTAAGCCTTCTTTATCCTTTCTAGGATCATATCGTACAATTTTAATTTCTGACATTATTATAATTCCTTTCAATTTTTATTTGATATTCTACCATTATTAGGAAAATTAAAAAAAATTGTGGTGACAAAGCAAATCATGACATTAAAATTACGAATAAAAAAATGGAAAGAAGATTCACTATTACCAAAATTTCCAAAAAATGGAGATGCTGGAGCAGATTGCTTTATTAATGGATTTAAAAGGATTCTTGGCACTAAGAAGTTAGAAGAAATAAATTCTAATACATTTACCCTTCAACCGTTAGATCGTGTTTTATGCCCTTTAGGTTTTGCATCAGAAATCCCTCAAGGTTATTATGCTGCTGTAGTTCCCAGGAGTGGGCTTGCTTTATGGGAGGGAATTTCAATTGTTAATAGTCCAGGAACTATAGACGCGGGTTACAGAAACGAATGGGGAGCAATAGTTGTAAATCTCTCAAATAAAGCAATTACACTAAATAGGGGAGATAAAATATGTCAATTTATAATACGAAAATTAGTGGATTATGAATTAGAAACGGTCTCCGAATTATCCGATTCGAAAAGAGCATTAGGAGGATTTGGATCTACAGGGACAAAATGATCTTTTTATTCTTCCTTATTCTTTTTTGGAAAATCTGATTCGGCATTTGATCTTAATCGATCTTCACGTTTTTTTATTTTTAGAAGATTTTGAATGTATTTTTCATAATTTTCTTCAACAATTTTCATAATGGAACTATCTTTGACATCATACCATAACGGAACATTTTTAAACGCTTGGAATCCAAATCCAATTTGACACCATGAAACAGGGGTTAATTCATTTGGTCCTTTAGTTGTTTCAATTAATTCGTACATCTTTGAAAGATTTTCATAATCAATTGAATAATTGGGATTTTCTGTTGATAAATTATCTAAATTATCAGTCAGAATATAAAAATATACTGCTTCCTCATCGACACATATTATTCCGCTAATCTTACCTTTTGAATATCGCATATCGCCTATAGTATCGTAAGCAATATCTAAAATTCCAACAGAATCTGGATTAGTAAGAAATTTGATAGTTTCTTCACAACCAATATAATGGATCTCTATCCATTTTTCTTCGATTAGGGGAGGATATTTTATAGTTTTTATTCTATCTAGATACAATTCATTTAGTTTAATCAAATCTTCAGTTTTCAGTTCCAACTCAGTTTCAAAACTATTTGTCTCAAATCCATTGCCAGATATTTCGCAAATTCCGAGGAAAACATGTCCGTTTCTTTTAATATTAATAAATCCATTATGAATAATACGTTCCAAGTCTTCTGGCTCATCTATAAATGTCGATTCTTTAGGAATAATGAATTTGATTTGAGGGTTTCCTTCTTTGATTTCATTATCAAACACTGCCCAAGTCTGATCCTTTGCGAATTCGGTAAGCATACTTATTTCTCTTCCAACCCCCATGCTAACTAATACAGTGCAACCCCCAATTTCCATCCCCTCTCTATTTGAATATGAGAAAAGTGCTCGAGGGGGATAGAATATCCGACTTATTGCTTCATCTTTCTGAGCTAATTTATCAAGTTCAGACATAGCTTTGAGTGAATTCTCTAGATCATTGAAAATAGATTCTTCAGTCATAAATGAAGGATTAACTGGTGATCCAAAATCTCCTTCTATAAGACTTGTTGCATGTCTCATTACATCTTTAGATATTTCACCATCAATTACCATTTCATCTTTTTTTTCAAAGATTTGAACTTCAGGTTTATTAAAAATATCTTCATATTTATCTAAAGTAGAAATGTCTTCTTTAGATACATTTTCGATATTAGTTGAAGGAAGTTTAGGTGGTGGAGGTGGTTTTATTATATTGACTTCTGATTTTAATTCAATTTCTTTTTGTTCTTCAGTAATTTGAGTAGGAATTTCGATTTTATTTAATATTATTGGTGGTTTATGGATTATTGGTTTTTGAAGAATTATCTTTTCTGGAGATTCTGCTGGTTTTGGACCTTTCAATAGATCATCGACTGATAGTGTTGCTTTTTTTTCTTCTATTTCATCGCCTAGATTATCAATATCAAGTGGAGATTCAAGATCTATTAAGGAGAACGGAGATTGAATATTTTGAATTTTGGATTTCAAATATGATAAGAATTTCTTAATACATTTCGAGTATCGAGGTATAAATTCTATAGAACTCCATAAATTTTGGGGGAGTTGTTTAAAAGAGTCAATCCCATAATCAAATCTAAATCCTAACGCAGGATAGAATTTTTTTGTTTTTACAAGCCTTTCTAAGGTCTGTTTACCAATTTTATCGAATATTAACTCAGGAATTTGCTTTCCTTGAGTAATATTCTGCGAGAGAATGGTGAATAGGAGGTGATCTTGAGAAATTCCTGCAATTCCATTCATTGAACCTCTAAAAATTGTTGTAGATTGAGAAATTTGCTGGAAATTTCGATCTTTAAATTTAAAAAAATCCTCACCACGACCGATAAAACCAGCCTCAATACAATTTTCATTTAATTTTGGAGAAATACCTCTAATTTGATATTTCGATAGCATATTTTTAAAATCTATATCCCTCTTTCTAAACCAACTATGTTCCTCACATAACTGAGGATCTAACACTTCTGAATCAAAATAGAGAAGTCCCAAGAAAATATAACCTTTTGAAATAATATATCTTAAACCTTTTACAATTTCATCTCCTACCATTGATATACTCGATGGATCTTCATTAGGATTTTTTTTTATATTGATTTTGCTGATATCTGTTGATTTTATCTGAGTATAGAAAGATCTCCAAATTGAGGGATAATAAATTTCTCTAACCATTTCAAGTTCTTTATTATGATTCAGTGCAATCATTCCAATAGAATGCGCATATTTAAGCAATTCTGATGGATCTGATTCAGCAAATATCAATGGAGTAGGATAGTATAATTTCATTTTGTTTCACTTCTTATTTGGAATGGATTTAATTAATAAATTCGGTATTTCTTCTCTTTTTCTTTAATGATAGTTAGTCTCTTTATATATTTCTTATAATTTTGAAGGATTATACATAAATTAGAAAATTGGGATGCTTGTTTCCAAAACGCATGTTTTTTCAAGCTTTCTAATCCTAAAGTTATTTTAAACCAGCAAAGTGGAGCCATATCGGTTTTCAATAACTTTTGATACATAATTTCTAAAGTTTCTTCATTAATTTTATCTGAATCTCCTTTGAAATTGTTATTTAAAATAAAAAAATATGTTGAACTTGAATCAAAACATACTATCCCTGTGGCATATTTATTATCATATGCCTGATCTGAGCTAACTATATCTGCCAAATCATATATTCCAATACAATCGTGATTTATAAAGGTAAAATATTCTTTCCCATCACCAAACCATCGTATCTGAACATGACCATCCCTTAATGACGGAAGTTTTACTTCAGATTTATCTTGGTAAAATTGCTGAAGAGTTTCTAAATCTTGTTCACTTATATCCAATTCTTGAAAAAGGCTGAATTCAAATGCATTTGATTCCAATTCCAATAAACCTAAGAATATTTCTCCTCCGTGCATGATATCTTGGAAAGATTTACTATAAATATCTCGTAATTGTAAAGGATTTTCAAATTCGATGAAATCCTTATCTCTTTCCAAATTTAAAAAAGAGTTTTCATCGATTTTTTTATAAAATTCATCATATACGTATTCACCCCAAGATAAATTCATCCTTAAATCGGCAACACAAGAAATATTTGAGCCAATATCAATGGAAAGTAGAGACATTGCTCCAAAAATAGCCGCTCTTTTTAAATCTCCATATGAAAATAATACTTTTGGAGGTTTATATAATAGACTGATTTCTTGGCTTGATAATTGCATTTCATTCAATTTATTTAAAGTGGCCATGCATTCACTTAAGTCTCTCTCAATCTCTTCTTCTGTCATACAACTTATATCTATTGTTCTTCCTAAATCTTCATCTAAAATGTTTTCAATTGTTTTCTTCTTTTGTTTAATCAAATTTTTATGATATTCTAAATATTTTTCTTGTGCTCTCTTAATTGGTTCTAAATCTTTTATTTCATCCCATCCTGCTAAAACTTCTAATGATTTCAAACCAAGATCTATTTTGAACCATGAAATTGGAGCAGCTAAAATACCTTTTTTAATAAGATGGAACATTTGATTTAAATTATCTTTATCAATTCTAATTTCTCCTGTATCTATTGAATTGGATTTTAAAAAAGAATCTGTTAGAATAATAAAATTTGCTGCTCCTTGAGCAACTGCTACAATTCCAGAAACATTTCCGCTGTATGGATAAAGCATTGCTGCAATTTCATTTAAATTTTTTTTCCCAGGTAAAGTAAAATATTTGGAAGCGGTTCCAAACCAGTTGCATTCAACGTATTCATTTAAATCAATTAATCCTTTCCTAACATCAGGAAATGATTCTTCAAGCCTTTTTTCTTTATATAAATTCATTAAAGTTTCTTGTTCTCCCCAAGATAAATCCATTTCATTAAAAACGCTTGTTTCAAACGCATTTCCTTCAAAACTCGCAATACCTAGAAAAATAAGACCTTTTGAGATAATGTCATCCAACGTTGATGTAATTCTTTCAATTAAAATATTGGTATCATAAAGAGCTTCAGCATCTTCATGTTTTATGGTCAATTTTTCTATTTGGGAGGAAATTTTTGTATCCCGCCAATATTCACCCAAAGAGAGCTCATCAAAGATGTTTCTTATGTTAATAAAATCTTTCTCTTCATCTATGGCTAAAAAACTCTTAGAACCAGCTAACTCAACGTAATGACGAGTTCCTTTTGGTAACAAAGCGGGGGATGGGTTTAAAAATTTAGCCATGAAAAAGATCTCTTCTTTAATATTCCCTTCTTAAATATCTAGAGTAATTTAAACCTTTAAATTTAAACCAAATTTCAACCTACAAATCAATCAAATGAAAATTTAAATCGAAGGAATGAATAATCAATTCAGCGTTATAAGGTTCATTTTCATTTAAAACAACATTTTTAAGACCAATGAAATTGTAATTGTTTATAATCCGTACAGTTTGAAATTTATCTGATTTATTCTTTATCCCTGTTCTTAGAGCCACAGACAATTTCCCATTGGGAGATTCAACTGCTGAATATAAAAATTTATTAGATTTTAATTGTATTTTATCAGAAATATCATCCTCAGATACTTTTATCTCGTATGTTGATAATCCTTTTAAGATATTTTTACATATCTTTAATGATTCTTGGATCTCCCATAATCTAACTTGAGTTCTTGCAAAAACATCACCTTTTCTAAATGAAATTATGTTCCATACTTGTGATAATTCACCTGATGTGTATATTAAATATGGCTCTGATGATCGTAAGTCTAAAGAAACACCGCTACCACGAATTGCTGGACCCGATAAACCATTTTTAATTGCATTTTCTGCAGATATAATCCCGATATCGCTCAATCGAGTTTCAGTTGAATTGCTATAAACAAATTTATAAATTTCGTTGAAAATTTCATCAGATCTGTCTCGAAAATATAAATATAAATCTCTTGCAGAATTTATTGAAATATCGATAGATTTCCCTGCAGATATTGTGTTATAAAGACGAGGGTGTTGAAAATATTGGTCATATTTAACAGAAAATTCAAGATATAACTTATAAAGTTTATTAACCCATGTTTTTTTTCCCATTAATTCAGCTAGATTAGAAAACCATAAAATATGGGAAGCTATACGTTCTAATTCTGCTAAAAGAGTTCTAATATATTTAATTTTATTAGATACATTGATTTCTAAAATGGATTCTAAATTGAATAAATAAGCTAAATTAAGATGGACATATTGATTTTTCGCAATATCAGAAAAAACTTCTTCATATCCCGAAATTGGATTTAAATTTTCTAATTTAGGTTGTATTTTATTGTATAACCATCCATAACTTAATTCTACATTTTTAATAATTTTATTTTGAATATTAAAGTTAAAATATTGGTGCTCTTTATGAATATTGTTAAAAATACCATATTTTCTCTCATTTTGAGAAACTATCGGAATTTTTAATTTCATTGGACTGCAAAATATTTTTGAATTTCGAATTTTCTCCATTGTATTAGATTTAAAATCACTAAACATAATTCCCATCCTATTTTGAATGTCTTTCTCCAAAAATTCAGCATTAATGAATATATCTTTTAGAGAAAATGGTTCGATATATTTTTCAATCTCTGCTTGGATGATAATACTGGAATTTTTATAAGGATTTAAACTGAAAATATAATTTAATTCAAAAATTGTTTCAATTTCCGATACATAAATAGATTCTAACCGATAGAGTCTTTTAAGCATAAAAATTCCAATATCTCGAATTCTTGTCCAATTTACAGTTACTATTGGAATGTCATGAATTTTATCTTCTTTAATATAATCGATATTTAGTAAATCCTCAAGATTATTTAGTGTTTCTTTCTGATTTAATAGGATTTTTCGACTTTTTACTGAATTGACATTGTTATTTGAATTTAAATTAGGATCTGAGTTTATCATTTAGTAATTCCTCTTCTAAATTTATTTTAGTTCTCTTGATTTTTAATGATTTTGGAGTTTTAAAAAGAAAAATATTGACATTTTGCCAATTAATTAGTTTCCCATTGAAAAGAATTTTATGGGATATGACAATCCCTACTATCCCTACCAAACTAATGATTTCTGTTGAGATAATTAATGGATCATGCAATAACGTATAAATCCATGAATCAAAAGGAAACTCATAATTTTCTAAAGGAATGATAGGCCAAAACCAAGGGACTCCTGGGATATCTAATAATAAGTGGAAAACCATCCCAAATCCTAAAGAAAGTGAGATCCACTTGTTTCTGGTTAAAAAAAATATGAAAAAGCATAAAAGAATTACAAATATTGGAGTATGAGCGATTCCACGACCACTCATAGTTTTAGTAATTAAACTTATTGGTTTATCAATTAAATCAGGCAAAATTGAGCCCAACATTAACCAAAATCTCTGTATTTTTTCCAATTTAAATTTTTTAAATGAAATTATTAATTCTAAAATAAAAAGTGGGAAGAAAATATGAAATAGTGGGAACATTGGCTTTTAACCTATCGTATAGAATAATATTACAAACAATATGAATATGCTCCCACTGATTAAAGAAGCAATTTTAATAATTGAAGAAAAGGAATATGTTGAGATTTTCTTTAACTGTTTTTTTTGGGTAATTTTTTTTATTTGAGGTTCTCCTTTACCTTGAGATGAATCCGAAAGAGAAAGGTTTTTTGCTGTACTTTTAATTAACTTGTAAAGTTGTAATGGAGTTAAATTCGGGTTAGATTCTTTTAAGAGTGCCAACATCCCTCCAGCAGTTGCAGCAGATATTGATGTACCAGATAAAATTATGTGTTTCGAATCATGATTCAACGGTGTTCCAATAACATGTTCAGAAGATATTGCACTCGTTACATCTTTTCCAAGAAGAAAAAGATCAATTCCTTTGAATCTCCCTGAAAAAAATGGCACTTTGTTTTCATTATTTATTGTTCCAATAGTTAAAACATTAGAATTTCCAGCTAATGAACCAATATTTCCAAAATCAGGTCCAAAATTTCCCGTTGGAGTAACTATTGCAATATTATATTGGTTTAGAAACTCACAATAACGAGCTATTAAACTATTTTTATCAAATAACCAATCTGCACACCCGAAAACGATAATATCTGGAAATTTTTCATTGATATTACTCAATAAAACTAAATCAAGTGCTTCCAATATTTTTGCTACTGTAGCTTTCCCCTCTTTATTAAATATTTTAATATCTATTATACCAGCTTCTGGGGATATACCAGCAATAACGCCTGCTAAAAATGTTCCATGACCATTAAAATCACCGTTTGGTTCATTCGAAACATTATATATTTTAATAATTTTATTTGAAAGATCTGGATGCGATTGATCAATTCCCGAATCGATTAACCCGACGGTAACATCTTTCCCAGTTAATTTACTTAATTGAGATTGATTTTCTTTAGCTTCAATATTATTGCTTTCTGACTCTAAACATAAATAAACTTGGTGATTTCCATGAATAGAAATAATTGATTCAATATTTGAGATCATTTCAAACCATCCATAGGGGGCTTCAATTAAAACTATAGGTATTTGAGAAAATTCTTTCATATATCTAATTTCATCATCTTGATTAGAATTAATAAAATCATTTCTGGTTTCAAAATTTATAAATTCGAGAAAAGCAGCAATTTTAACGCTAGTTTTAAGATTCTTAATGTTCGTTAAATTATCAAAATCTTCATTTGAAAGCGTTTTATAAAGATATATTTCAAATTCTTCAAATGAGGATTTAAATTTTGAATTTAACGCCATAAGAATGCTCAATTTTTTATGATACTTTAATATTGTCCAAAATATATTTATGTTTTTCAAGTGTAAACATTTTAATTTACTTAAGGCAAATTTCTTTTATCATGACAATTAAATTTTCAGTTGATGAAAATCGACCTTTTTATAAAAGTAAATTTTGGCCGGAAGGAGTCCCACATCAACTAGATTATGATTATTCTTGGACTTTAAATGATATGTTAGAAGATACTGTGAAGAGATTTCCTAATGATCATGTTATTTGGTTTTTGGACACATGGGTAACCTATAAAGAATTTCAAGTCATGGTTGATAAATTTGCAACTTCCCTTTATAAGATGGGAATTAGAAAAGGCGATGTTATTGCAATATATTTGCCAAATTCAATTCAATATGCAATTTCATTTTATGGATCTATAAAAATTGGTGCAATTCCATCAGGAATCAATCCAACCTACAAACCAGGGGAAATTCTTCATCAAATTAAAATGATTAATGCAAAATATTTGATTGCATTAGATTCACTTTATGAAGAAAATATCACTGAAATTATCGATGAATGGAATTTTGAGAAAATTATATACACAAATATTACAGATTTGGCAAGTGGTATGTCTAAAATCAAGATTTGGTTGGGAAAAAAACTTAAAAAAATTCCGATCGGAAAAGTTATCCACCCTAACGCAATTTCGTTTTTAGAATGTTTAAATATAGAACCAAATCCACCAAAAGTATCTATAGATCCAGCAGAGGACGCAGCCACATATATTATGACTGGAGGGACTACGGGAATTCCAAAAGCATCCATCCAAACACATCAAAATCTTGTGGCTAATGCAACACAAGCAGAATTGTATGGGACTCGCCAAAAAGATCCAGAAAATCCGAATATGATTTTAGGGCATCGAACTGCAATGATCGGAATATTACCCTTATTTCACAGTTTTGCTTTAACTGCTGTAATGAATTTAGCAATTAGAGTAGGCGGTTGGATGGTTTTATTTGCTAAACCTCCACCAGCTGAAGAAATGTTAAAAGAAATCACATCATTACCAAATCCGAATGGAATGATATATCCAGGTGCAGAAATACTATTTCAAAGAATTGCAGTTTTACCCGAAAGCACAATTGCAAAATATAGCAAAAATGGTAAATTTCCATTTGTAGTTTGTATTGCAAGCGCAGGTCCGTTACATGATTATGTTCGTGAACCATTTGAGAGGAAAACTGGAGCAAAATTAACCGAATTATATGGATTAACAGAGGGAGGCCCTGGAATTAGTGGGAATAATCTTTATGGTTATCGTGAACCAGGTTATATTGGAGTTCCATTCCCTGGGACTGATTGGAATATTTTTCCTGCAGATAATTTTGATGCTGGACCCATTAAAACACTTGGAGAAGAAGGAACAGGAGAGATTTGCGCTTGCGGTCCGCAAGTAATGAAGGGATATTTGAATAATCCTGAACGAACAGCAGCAACCATTAGAGAATGGGACGGTCGAAAATGGCTTTTAACAGGTGATATAGGATATATGGATGAACATGGTCGTATTAAAATCAGAGATAGGAAGAAACAACTTATTAAAATGGCAGGACACTCAGTTTTTCCCGCTGAAGTAGAAACTTTGATTGGAACTCATCCAAAAGTTTTAGAAGTTGCTGTAGCTGGGCTACCTGATAAAAAAACTGGAGAAGCTGTTAAAGCGTGGGTATCTTTGAAACCGGAACATGTGGGAACGATAACAGAAGAAGAATTACATGCATGGTGTCTTGAAAAAATTACTCATTGGAAAGCCCCAAAATACCTTGAAATTATCGATCAAATCCCAAAAAATATAATTGGAAAAGTTCAACGCCGATTTTTACAGGAAAATGACCCGCTTTATGAAAAATCGTGATTTAGGGGAAAAAATACATGGAAGAAAAAGCAATTAAATTATTTGGAAAAAAATTAGAAAGATATGCATTTTTTCGGATTATCTTATTTGCATTATGTTTAGTTACACTTCTAATTATGTTAATAATCTCTCCACAAATAGAATCCCTTGATGTAGACATAATGACGGATGCAGAATTATTTGAAGGAGGTCTTTTTTTCTGGGGAGTAATTTTACTATTATTGATTTTTTTTCTCTGCATAATTGGATTTATTGTTCTTTGGATGTTTGTTAGATATGTAATCCAATTGGAGAAAGTGACAATAAGAACTAGCAGTATTTTCTTACGTAATATCTTTGTTTGTGAAATTCTTCGATCCATGCTCTGGATGACTCAGTTAATATTTTTGAGCTCAGTAACTCGAATCCCTTTATATATATTAAATTCTATATCTGCTGGAATTTCAGTTTTTGTAATCATCCAATTTAAAAAATGGGTTAGTTTTTTTGGGAAATATGGATTAAAACTTTCAGAAGTCATCCCTCTTCAGCCATATCTTAAAATCTGGCAGATTTGTATTATTTCCTTTATTTGTTTATCTTTCCTTCAGATTTTTTTTGATGAACTTTTCCTGATATTATTAGCCTGTGGTTTACTTCTTTTGATATCTGTTGTCTTATGGTTCTTTGGAAAGAAAATAATCTGGCTTTTTTCGTAATTTCAAAGGAGTTAATTTAATAAATTGTAATTTTCACAAGTATAATCTTTTTTTATTTTAACATCTCCTTCAATAAAGTGGGTAGCAAATTGCCCACAGTTAGATCCTATTTCATTTTCTTCCCAATTTCCGATACTAATGATAGTTTGATATCCTAACTCCTCAAACTCGCGCTTTAAAACAAAATCTTTCACATTTTCTTTTGTGATTCCAGAATTAAGTTTATGTTTTAAAACATTCGAAGTTGGATTTAGTGGAGTCAATTTAATAAAATATTTTGAAGGATCAAAGAATTCTGCAATGATTTTTGGGTCTATGATTGAGTCACTAGCAACAGCAAAATTTAATGTGATTTTTCGATCTCCAGATCGATACCACTTATCTCCAAATTCTGCGATTTCTTGAAAAGACCAAATTTTTCCAGGGATCCATTTATGCCTAAAATCTGGATCAGTTGAATGAATTGAAAATTGTAATTGAAACTGGCCTGGTGGATATAAATCGTTTTTAATCGAAATTAATTCGTTCAAGAATTTTTTTGAACTATTAGGAGCAACTGTGCTCATACAAGGCATTAATCCAGGAGCATCATAAATTTTAGGGAGTTCACGTAGTAATTCAAGTACATGTTCATTTAATGTTGGCTCTCCCATGCGTGCAAATTGAATTTTAAATTTTGGCATTGGAATTTTTTTATCAGGAAAACGTGGGGAGATCATATGATCGATTTGGGCCAACATACCTTCTTTTGAAACTTTACCGAAATAATACTCACCCGCATCGCACATTAGACATCCTAAGGGGCAACCATATAAAGTGGATAAAATCAAAACCCATTTTTGCTCTCGGGTAACTGGAGGCTGCACACTCTCAACAAATTCAATAATCTTCCCATCATATCTTGCAATATAAAGGATTGCTACCTCTTCTTTCCCGTATTTACCTAATATTTTCATTTTTAAACAAAAATCCTAATAAATTAATAAATTCAAACCTATTAAGTAAAAAAAGTTATAAAAAGCTTATTTTTCACCTTGGAATTAAGATTTTTTACGAATTTTTTCCATAATTTCCATCACGCATTTAACACCATCTCCCATGGCGATTGAAATTTGGCGATATTTTTTATTTCTCACATCCCCAATAATATATAAATTGGGTATTTTCTTGGATTTTTTATAGGTTTTATGCAAATCTTCAGAAAGAAAATTAATATTTGGAGATCTACCAACAGCTACGATCATAAAATCATAATCTTGGAGATCTTTTTTAGGTCGTCTGGTTGTTTTTATTTTAATTTTATGATTCTCAAATGTCATTGTTTGAAGTTTTATATTATTTATAATAGTGATATTAGAATTATCTTGTGCACGTTTTTGAAGCAAGAATAAACATTTTACTTCTTTAGAGCGCTGCAATATATCAATTTTAACAGGAAACTTACTTAGGTTTAATGCATAATCATAGGCTGCATCCCCCGACCCAATAATTGCGATAGTTTTAATATTTTTTTGATAAGTAAAATTATACATCTCATAATTGAGGCGTTTTTTTTCCCATAATTTTTTTTCTCCAGGTATATTGAGCTTTTTTGGAGCAGTTCCTGTTGCAATAATTAAAAATTTTGAGTAATATTCTCCATTTTCACATTTTATATGAAATAAATCATTTTCATTCTCAATCACCTTTCTAACATTTTGAATGTTATCTTTGGTAACATGAATTGATAACTTCTCAAAATGTTGTTTCAAAGTGGATACGAAACTTTGTCCAGAGATTCCGTCTGGAAATCCCAACAGATTTTCGATTTTATTCGCGTTGTTAGCAATTCCTCCAAATTTTCTACAAATTATTTTAAAATCTATGTTTGATCTTTTCAATTGAATTGCACTCGCGATTCCTGCTGGCCCACATCCAACAATAATTACAGAATTATAATTTTGATCTGTTTTTAACATTCTACTCACCCATAACATCTTTAGCTGTTAAACACTCGGCAAATCCATGTGCTAACGAAAATAATGTTCCCTTATGTAATAATTCGGTATAAGTCGCAGTTCCATCAATAATATAGAACACTTCAAAATTTCTCATAAAAGCTTCACGAGCTGTGGATTCACAACATAAGTGCGACATCACACCCGTAATTAATACCTGTTTAATCTCTTTTTTTCTTAGTATCTCTTCTAAGTTTGTGTTGATAAAAGCGCTGTATTTATTTTTAATTAATATATCACTGGATCCTACTTGTAAATCAGTAGATATTGATGATAAAGGATCATCTAAAGAAATTGGAGATTTCCACCATTTTAACATGAGATCTTTTTCATCCTCACTGTTAATATGACGAGTAAAGAAAACCGGACGATGGTGATTCTCAAAAAATTTAATAAGAGAGTTGATTATCGGCATAATGACAAAGCTTGATGGGATGAAAGCATGAGAAGAAGGAGATAAAAAAACATTCTGCATATCTAATACGAGTAATGCAGACTTTTCTATTTTAAAATGAAATTTCTCATAACCTCGGATTTTGTTTATTTCATTTTTCCATTCTTTATTTTTTTCTAGAAGGTTCTCAATTGTTAGATATTCTTCTTTTATCATTAATATGAATAATTCAATTGTTTTTAATTATTTTTTCAACACTACAATTTATCTAACTTTTGAAGTTTCATTAAAATAGGCATTTTAGCTTTTACTTTTACCTTTTTCTGTTGATAAGCTTTCATTCCAGTCAATTCTTTCCTAGTTATTGCTAAAAAGGTATCAGAATCCATCTCATATCTTATTTCGGGATTAGAAACTTCTCCTTTTTCTAATTCTTCGGGAATTCCATTTATTAATTTGATATTCCAATGTTCATCCTTATCTGGAAAATAATATTGCATTGTTTTATTCCAATTTTTAAATGCTACCTTAACTTTTTCATTTAAAAATTTCTGCCGCATGATGTTTAATGCATCAATTAATTCTTCTGTTGTTGACATGTTTGATTTTCTCCTTTAATTCTACTTTTAATTATCCATGGGTAAATCTTACACCGGTTCCTCCTTTAGGATCACCAAATATAATTGCATCTGCAGTGCAGATATTCCAGCAAGCACCACATTCAACACAATCTTTCAAGTTTATCGGACGATATATTTTCCCATCAGCTTCCCATACATCTCGAGTACAAAATTTAGCACATTGACCGCAACCAGTACATTTTTCTTCAATAACTTTAATAAACTCACCAGGATCTCCTGAATAATAATCAATTTTCATTTCAAATTCCATTTTTATGACCCTCCTTCAGCGCGCAATTTACGATATATCTCTTCAAATTCAGAACCAATTTGCCTATATGGCTGAATGAATTCTAGAAAATCTAAAGCTTCTTGTACTTTTTCAATATCGCCATTTTCTGCGCCTTCCAACCATTTAGTATGCACTGCATTAGTAATAAAACCGCCTCCTAAGACAACAGATTGCATCATGTTTGAAATCTCTTCTTCGGATTTTTTTAGAATAGATTCTTTATTGATTTTACCCACATGCATAAAACCTTGTAAGAAAAGGTCTTCCTCAATCATATCCTCGTACATACTTGACATACTCTCTTTAGAAAAATTATTCTTCTGGATAGCTTCTGCTGCTGTTTTTGCTGCAAATATTCCAGTTGCAAAAGCAGGAGACATTCCTTCGCCTAAGAAAGGAATAACAAATCCTCCAGCCTCACCCGTAAGAATAAGACCATTTTTAACTTTTTGAGAAATTTTTTCATCATATTCCAAATGAAGCCCCCATGAGACAATTTTTCCTCCTTCTAACTTCCGTTTTACTATAGGTAAATTAAGGAAATTTTGCATATACTGGTTTACATTCGTAATCTTATCATTGAAAAGATCTTTTGTCATATAACCTCCTGTTCCAAGCGTTACGGTATCTTTCTTAGGAAAAATCCACGGCCAAGTTTTATATTGTATTCCCGGAGCAAGATAGTATTCAATACAATAACCTCCTTGTTCGTCTGAGAATCTATCATTAATTACTTCTTCGCCTAATTCTACTGCAACGGTAACATAAAGTATCATGTTATCTCCACTTCGTTTTGGGATTAATCCCGCATTCCTTCCAACAATAGAATTTACCCCAGCCGCATCAATTAACACTTTACAACGAAACTCCTCTCCAGAATCTGTGATAACTCCGCATACATAATCATTTTCTTCAATGATATCAGTCACAGTAGTAGAAAGTTTTACTTCTGCACCCGCGAGTTTAGCTTGTTCAGTATGCCACGCATCAAAAATATCCCGCCTAATAGATAATAATAATACCCCTTTAGTTGGAATTTCATTAAAGACAGTTGTACGGGCGTCATTTATATGATATGTTCGCATAGAATGGATTTCTCGTTCAATAGGCCCTTTCAATATATAATACAAGTCTTCATTGTGCATACCAGCCAAATTTATACAAGTTCCTGATATAGTTTTTGTTCCCGGTTCAGGAGATTTTTCAATTAAAAGAGTCTTTAAACCCAATTCAGCAGTTTTTTTTGCAGCAGCAGGTCCTGCACATCCAGCACCAACTACTATGACATCAAAAAAATTATCTTCAGTCATATCTTATCCTTTAAGAATAAGAACTATTAAATTTGAATACTTTTGTCTATCCTATAGACTACATAATACACTACATAGAAATGATGTAATCTATAGATAGATTTTAACTGAAATCTAATAAAAAAAATTCTTCCATATGACAAAAATGAGATTTTCATATATATTTTTATAATAACTTAACATAAATATATTTAAATTAGGATTGTAAATATTTATGAATCTACTTATATTTCGACGAAAAAACTTCCGTAGAATTGAATTAACCTTACTAATATTGTTTATAATAATATCAATTCTTTCTTCTGCAAGTTGTAAGGATAATTTCTTAGATCTGGATGATGATAATCATCTCTCATCTTGGATTGAATCCATTGAATTTACTAAAAAAACTAATTGGGAAAATTATATTGATTCTAATGATACTTCCATTGAATTTACGATTGATCTCGAAATTTGGAATCCGGGACCTTTCCGTATTCTATATCAATCAAGCAGTGGTGCGTATTCATTTCCTTTTTCGATCATACAATCCGGAAATTCTACTTTTATCTTAGAAAGTTATGCGATCCTGGAAAATGATGCGGGAATAATGTTTTGTACTTCAACTAAATTAACACCTGGAATTAACCATTTCCAAATGGAAGGCGGGATTTTAAATTTTAATGGTAGTATTCCTGACTCAAATCCTTACCTACCTGATGGAAATTATAGTTTTATATTTGGAAATGATCGATGGATCAATAGCTATAATTATGATATAAACGTGAGTAATGGAATCGATTCTCATTTATCGAGTGAAAAACCCCTTCTTTGGGGAGAATCTCCCCTTAATTTAGGAAATCCCTACTGGTACATAATAGGATTGCCGTTTATAGTATTAATTATTATGGAATGGAGAATAAACGTAAAAAAAGGTCTCCCTCTAAAAGAAAATCCTTAGACTTTTTCCTCTCTTTTTTTGGCATGTAATTCTGTTAAACGCTTTCGATTTTCTTTTAATCGTTCCCCCTTAATTGGATAAAACCAAAGACCAATAAAGCTAAGAATTAGGACAATAAAGGGAAATACACTTAAAAGAAATTGAATTCCGATTAATGTATTTACGTCAGGGTCAGGAGAATACGTTTCCCAATCAGAGCCAGCAAAAACTATCCCAATCATTAAGAAATTAATAATTCCACTCAATCGAATGACTAAATTTATCATTCCATAATAACCACCACTTCTACGAACGCCCTGATTTAACTCATCTTCATCAATGATTTCAGCTAAACACTGATCATAGAAATAAAGAGAACCACCCAATCCAAAACCATTCAAAATCATCGTTATTAAAGCAGTGTCAAAATCATATGCAAAATAAAAACTAAGGACTGTAATTGCCCATGTTCCTACTCCAACCAGGCCAGTCATCCGAGCACCCCATTTTTGGCGGATTTTGACCCAAATGGGTGTACTAAAACCGCTTACAAGAAATGTTATCAGAAGTAGTACTCCGGTCAAAATGGAATTCTCTTCAGTAATATTGAGTACATGAGTTGCCCATAGCGGAATCACCGCGGGCAGGATACCGATCACAATCCAAGTTCCTAATGCAGGTATTAAATAAATTATAAAAGCCTTATTGCGAAAAGTATATTTCAAGGAATCTTTAAAAGATGGGGTATTCATGGCATCGTTAGAAAACTCTGGTGGTTTTCTGACACCCCATTTGATGACTACAAAATAAGCAATGCAGATGATGATCGCCGCGATTAACCCATTGAGAATGAACTGGCTTTGGGTATTATCATAGTCATATTGATTTGTAAGATCAACAATGATGAAAGTAGGAACAACGAAGCCAATAGTGACACCAATAATAGCAAAAATAATACGTAATTGACCTACTTTACTCCGTTCTTCCATTGAAATAAACATTTCTGAAAACATGGAATTGTAATTGACATTGAAACATGTGTAAGCAAAATCAAAAATAAATAACATCAAAAGAAAATAAAG
>JAUWMK010000335.1 GCA_030613185.1 Promethearchaeum sp. | reverse complement strand
CCAACTAAAGTATGTAGGTAATTATGGATAATTTATAATGTAAAAAGAAAAAAAAACATACTCTAGTTTATTTGACTAGAGCCATGTTTTATAAATATTTTTTTACTTCTTCTTCAGAAAGTACTTTAAACAATTTTTCTTCGGAAGTGACGATTGCAATTTGGAGAGCGGTGTCTTCAAAATCTTCATCCGTTGAATCTTTTAAGATATTTATTCCAAGTTTAATAATTTCATCAATAGTCATGTCATTATTAAGTGCTTCCTTTAATTTGGTACGTGCATCTTCACTATTTTGCCCCATTGTGGTTCCTTTCCAACCAGAGAAAGTCCCACTCGGGCTTGTAGTCATTACTCTTGGTGTTCCGTCAGGATCAACGCCGATAATTAGTAAAGCAGACCCAAAAGGACGAACGCCTCCATGTTGAGTGTATTGTTGCTTAATATCTGCTAATTTTCGTGTAATTGTTGGGACTCTGACAGGTTCATTATATGTTAATCGGTGAACTTGACATTGAACGCGCGCATAATCAACCAAAATTCGAGAATCTGCATGTAATCCTGCAATTGCACACCCGATATGTTCGTCCATTTTAAATATTTTTTGTATAGTAGATGTGTCCATAAGTTTCGTAAATCTCTTCCGCGTAATTATTGCCGCCCCAGCTCGTGATTTGAGCCCGATACATAATGTTCCTCGTCTAACAGCTTCAAGAGCATATTCGACTTGATATAATCGTCCCTCTGGAGAAAACATTGTTAAAGATCTGTCATATCCGGCATCATCACCTCTTCTATCCATCATATTTAACGCTTCACTCTTGTAACCAAATTTTAGATTAAATAGGTTCTAAAATTCTTACTTAAATTAAAAATATGAATCAAGGATAAAAAATTTTGAGTTTAAATTTTATAACTTTTGTAAACATTCAAAATCGCAAAATAATTACTGCTATTTAGAGTAATATTTTATTTATACCGCGGGGAAATTTGATGTCAAATTTGGATTATGATAATGAAGAATATGATGCTGAACTGATTCGTGCAAATGAATTAGTAGAGAGTGCATCTCAACTTAGAAAGCAAAATAACATCAAGGGAGCAATTTCTCTTTATCAAAAATCACTTGGAATTTACCTAAATTCTGGAGCTTACATGAAACTTGCGGATATTTTTAATGATATTGTTTCATTAGTTAAGAAAGAGTCAGAAATGCTACCGATTATGGAAAGATTACGTAGAACTATTAATGAGATTGAAAAATTAGACATTCTTGAAGAGTTTGCAAATTTAAAACTCGCACATGCCAATCTTACATATAAAAGTTCCAATTATTTAGATGCAGGGAATTTATTTATTGAGGTCGCAGAACTATATACAAAAGTTGATGAAGATGAATTTCGCAAATTAATTGGAATGTTTTATTTAAGAGCAGCGGAATGTTTTGAAAAAATATCAAGAACAAAACGTGCTGAGCAATTAATTCTAAAGGCAATTAGAATTTTTGATTCAAGTATTTTTGATTATCGCATATATTTAAAACAATTAAAAGATCAAATTGATAATAAACAATACTCGGATGCTATAGAAACAATCCGTGAAATTGCGAAATTTTTCAGAAGGTTGGAAATTGAATTAGAATCTACCCCTGAAGAAGATGGTGTTTTTAGAAATTTGAAAAATAATGTCTTAGCCCGATTAATCCATATTGTTTCTGAATATAATTTATTAAAAATGATTTGTTATCGCTTTATAGAAGAAGAAAATAAAGTCCAAGAACAAGCGGATAAATCTATCAAGGATCTAATCAAAGCAATCGATTTCATAAAAGAAGAACTTAAACAAGAGTTTTATAGTAGCGCGGATCTTCATAGGTTAACTTTTGATCTGTTTTTACTTCAAATGTTCCAAGAATTTGCTGATCATCAAATAGAAGACCCAATTTTCTTGATTATGAGTGGTATTCCTAAATCAATTAAGGAAATAATCAAAAAAATGAGATTTTATGATTATACTGTTCAATTATTAGAATTAAATTTGAAGGATAATGCTGATCTATTAGAAACAATGGCCCTCTCCCAAATATTGGACCCTTATCGTGAGTTTATTATAAAATCTTTAAAATTATAAGAAAGAAATCTAGAAAAAATAAAAAAAAAGTAAAACTATTCGACAATGCTGTCGTTGTTTTTCTTTAGAGTAATATTTTCAGTAAGGAGTCGAATATCTTTAGCATGCTGGTCAGGAGTTTTTTCTAAAGGTTTAGAATGCGTTTCAGCCCATTTCTTCTCAATCCGTTCCCGATGAATTGTATTGAAAGTACAAAATGGGATCTGAAGAACTTTTTTATGTTCTGGATCATCAGGATCAATAACTCCGTAATGTACCACACATTTTTGCAATCTTGCAACATCTAAATCATATGCATCTTGAAAATGCATACTTCCTACAAACATCAATTTGTTTTGAAGAACGTTTTTTGAGTTCTGCAATTTTGTATTTAACAATAATTTTGTTACGCTTTTATAAATGGGGTCTTCAACGAGCTTTTTTAGTTCAAAATTTTTAACATATTTTGCAGCTCCTGCAATATAATATGCTTTCATTGCATTTCTATATGCAATGTCTGTTATTTTATCATTAAATTCATTTAATGTATCAAACAGTTTTGCAAATCCTAAATTTTCAAATGTCCCCCGCAAACTTGAGAAGAATTTTGATGGCTGAGGAATTTCACGTTTTTTAATCATATCCCAAACAGAATTAGTCCATTTGATAAATTCATCAACATCTACATAATCTTCAAGGTTTTGCCATTCATTATCAGGTCCAATCGGAATAAAAGTAGCAAATCCACAATCATCATGAGCAGAAATAGCCCATCCGGGAAGATCGGAAAACCATGTAAGCAATTGAGTTAATTTACTTGACGCTGCAAGAGGATAAAATTTTGTATCTTCTAATCCTGAAATCTTTTTTATCTCTAATGTTAAATCACTACTAGTGTATCTGAGGTTCATTAAATCCTCTAAGGTAATACGACCGCAGAGGGAGACAGGTTGAAAAACAATACCTGCAATTACATCATTATTATCTCTTGCAAATTCCAATATATGCTTAATTTCGTGGTCATTTACTCCTTTAGCAACTGTGCAAACGAGCATAATTCCATCAAGCCCAACTTCCCGGCAATTTTCGATAACTTTCTTTTTTAACTTCGATAAATCCATTCCACGAATTTTCTTATAGGTTTCTGGATCCTCTCCATCATATGAAAAGTAAATGGCCCCACAATCTGCTTCTTTTAATTGTCTGCAAAAATCTAAACTTTTGGCCATCCTTATTCCATTTGTGTTAAGCATCCTATGTGGAAAACCTAAACTTTTTGCTGCTTTTAATATATCAATTATACGTGGATGAAGAGTTGGCTCCCCACCTGAAAATTGAGCTATGGCTGCATGGAATGGTCTTTGCTTTATGAAGTGTTTCATAATTTGAACAACTTCTTCATAAGTATACTCGACTATGCGTCCTTGACGATTGGCATTCGCAAAGCAAATTGGACAATTGAGGTTGCATCTATTGGTGATATCTATTATCATAAGGTTAGCTGCAGACTGGTGTTGAGTACATAACCCACAATCGTATGGGCATCCTTTTTTAACGGAAAATAAATTACTATTTACGGGGGTAGTGTCCATTTCACTATCCATATCTTTAGCGTAATGATTTTTCCAGACATAATATTCGGGATCCACCGAGATTTTATCTAAGAAATCTCCATGCTTTTCACAATGTTTACGCATCATGACCCAGTTTTTTTCTTTATCAATGAATATCTCTGCTTGTATGGGTTCCATACATTCTGGACATATTGATGTTGTTTTTCGTAAAATATCAGATACTTGATTCATTTTCTGATTCAAACCTTCTTTTTTTAAGCAATTCTAATTGCTCAAAACTGGATAAAATAAGGTATTGATCAAATAAAAACAACTTCATAATTAATTAAAATTTATAGCCATCTTTATAGATTTATTTGATTCAAGCGCTTTTTATATATTTCTTGTAAAATTTATCTATTTGTTTCTTATTTATTTTACTTTTCATGCGATCTACTGCTTCATTCAAAATTTCCGCTTCTTCTTTCTGGTTTAATTTCTTTGCCAACTCAAGGGCAAAATAGAAATTTGAATATGAAACAAAAAAATTTCCAAGATCTTCATATTTTAAACCATTTTCAATGAACCTATCTTTATGCGCTAATAATTTGCTATTTTCGATTTCTTTTGAAGGTTTCTTAAAAATATCTTGAATTTCTTTTAGGGTTTTATTAATTATATCTTGAATATCTTTTATGGTTTGAATATCTTTTAAATTTATTTCCTCAGCTATCGCATCAATTTCAATTAAATCATAATCTCCTGAATTGTTTTTTGGAATTCGTAAAGTTTTTATCGCCCCTAGTGAATTGGGATTAATTTCCTTAAAATCTTTCGATTGTTTTCGAATCCTCTTATTCTGAAATTTAGGATTTTTATAGATTTTTTTAAAATATTGTAACATTTGATTAAATAAAATTAAGACCTAACATTTATTTTTATTTTTGGGAAAGGAATTAAAAATGAATAGAAAAACAAATACAAAATTTAGTCGAATAATAAGGCAAAAAGAATTCGAGTTAAGATCAGCAAAAATTGAACGAGAATTGATTAAATCCTTTAATCATTATGTAAAAACAAGCGTTTTGGCAGAAATTCAGGCTCTTAACGACTCTACACAACTACTGAATGTCATAAAAATTGGTGAAAGATTTCAAAAAATTTGTAATTCTATTGGAAATACCCCAGAATATAAGAAAATGTTTAATTTCCTTTCAAATGTAAGAATGAACGATCGTGAAATAAACAGGTTAATCATCAGTATGAAACTAAAATATGATTTTGATAATCCGGAAAAATTTAGAGTAAAACATGAAATTATTGCAGATAATTTGGATTTTATATTGCAATCTTTGAAATCTCAACTAAAATCACTTCACCAAGAAGAAGAAGAAATATTGTTGGCAAAACAACAAAAAAAGGAAGAAAAAGAAAAATCGAAATTGGAGAAAAGACAAGATAAACAGATTTCTCTGAATTTAAATGTCAAGTCATACAT
>JAUWMK010000191.1 GCA_030613185.1 Promethearchaeum sp. | reverse complement strand
CATCTTGTTTAAATGTTTTTTTTTTTCTTATCAAACACAACCCGCATCAGATCATACATCTGGATCATGTTCCGGCAAGATAATAAGAGAGGGGGGTAGGCTCTCGCAACTGTCTTAATTTCATCAAATCACTCTGTGTTTGAAAGTCTCATTTTTTTTCAGAAGTTACAGTTGTATCGGTTATTTCCCATTTTTTACAAAATAATTTGGAAAAAGCATGGGAGGCGTGGCATTTATCTCCCTCAGATTTGGTTTCAATAAAGGAGATATTCTCAGTATTAAATCATATCTAATTAAAATTAGGATTTTAAATACTGATGATTTTTTTTAATGTTACTCTGTTCACAATTTTTTTATAGTAATCTAGCAAATTTAATTATAAGAAAAGTCAAAAAGTGAGTATATATGAAAAACAATACTAAAAAATCAACAATTATTGGAATATCATCAATCTTACTTCTGCTATGTATAATCCAATTTTTTTATGTTGAAAACGCCCAGAAATTTACATTGAACGAAAATAATATGAATCATCTCATGGATACTGAGAGTAATCCAAGCTCGGGATTTGTGTTGGTAGATCCAATAATAGCAGACCCTCCAAGCAATGTATATGCAGAAATAGGATATTCAGAGCAGTCTATATCTTGGACTGCAACAGATTCGAATCCTGATTGGTACACAGTTGAACTTCAAGGGTCAGGAATAGTAGCAGGACCGACTAGTTGGGCCTCTGGTACAGCAATTACATACGATATTCCTGATGGTTTTGCATTAGGAGATTATATATATATTGTCAATTTTACAAATGATGATGGAGATTTTATAACCGATAGTGTTACATTTTTTGTAAATGAAGATGATACCCATCCAGATATTACTTCCTATCATACTTATAAGAAAGTTTCTTATGGTTATAGCGGGCAGTCGTTATCATGGACAGCAACGGACGCGAATCCAGACACATACATTGTAGAACTTGAAAATCAAATTTGGGGACTTGACGATCAAATAGTAGCAGGCCCACTTGAATGGGAATCTGGAATCGCAATTACTTATGATATTCCCGATGGACTTGATCCAGGTGATTATTCCTACAAGGTTATCTTCACGGATGAATATGACAATTCTGCATTATGTTATACTTTATTTACTGTACTTGAAAGGCCAGAGCCGACTATTGGAGCCTCATTTGAAATGATTTTGATAATGTCACTAGGAGCTGTTGCAGCTATTATCATAGCGAAAAAGAAAAAAATCCATTCAGATTTGGAATAAAATTTCATAGGTTTTTTTTTTTTCACTTTTTTCTTATATTTTTCCATTATAGAAATTTTGATTTTATATATCCTCTATTTCTAAGACTCTCATGACAACTATTACTGAGTTATCAAACCAGGATATGAATACACGGAAAATCATCAAATGCTCAAAAACAGATTTAATTACCCCATTTTATGATTATATTCCCTATCCAGAGTAGTTCATAACTAAAATGAAACCAATCTTTGAAAAACACCGCAAAGAAAACGAAGGATTTATTTTCTTGATGACGAATTCATCTGAAAATAATAAAATTACCGGATCCATTTATTGTGAATTAAAGCCTAAACACATTAGTAAAGGTAAACAAATCCCGATTTTTGGATGGTTAAATGCGGATAATGAAGAAATTGCGCGTATCCTTCTTAACCATGTAGAAAATTTCGTCAAGAAACACGGATATAACGAAATCAGAGGCCCGTTAAATATGCCCAAGATGTTTGGGTGGGGGTCTCAAGTAGAGCATTTCGAGTGCCCTATGTATTGGGAAACTCCCCACAACCGCTCTGGAAAATTGGCGAATAATATAGTAATCTACTGCGCATTTTATAGCAGGAGCATTTCAGATATAATATGATTCAATTAAAAAATTAGTAAAAATAAAATAAATTTAATTTTTTATCTATATTTTTAAGATTAGAGAATAAATGCTAACTAAAATTATCCGATTGGATCCTCTTAATTTTTCAATAAAACAATTGCAAGAAGCCATAGATTTAATCAGAAATGATGAAATTGTCGCTTTTCCTACTGAAACTGTCTATGGATTGGGAGGGTCTGCGTTTTCAGAAACCGCTGTTCGGAAAATTTATGAAGCTAAGGGTCGTCCTTCTGACAATCCGATGATTGTTCATATTTCAGATCTTGAAATGCTTTCTAGTATAGTTAATGTAATTCCAGAAAATATCAGAAAACTTTGTGAAAGATTTTGGCCTGGTCCATTAACAATTTTATTTGAGAAGTCTGAAAAAATTCCTGATATAGTAACTGCAGGACTAAATACAGTTGCCGTCCGAATGCCTTCTCATCCTGTTGCATTAGCATTTATAAAGGAATTGGGAATTCCCTTAGCAGCACCCAGTGCAAATTTATCTTCACGACCAAGTCCCACGAAAGCAGAACATGTATTTAATGATTTACAGGGAAAAATCCCATTAATAATAGACAGTGGTTCTTGTAATGTAGGTGTAGAATCTACAGTAATTGATGTTCATAAAGGACATTCCGTTGTATTACGACCCGGAGGTGTTAATTTGGAAGATTTAAAATGTTATTTACCAAAGGTTGAGATATTTAATAACAAAAATAAAGAATTATCCGATGAGTTTAAGCCTCCTACTCCTGGATTAAAATACAGACACTATTCTCCCAAAGCAGAAATAATTTTGATTGAAGGTTCTATTAAATTTTTAGAAGAAAAGATTGTTTCTCTGCATTTCAAATATCGTACACAGAAAAAACGTATTGGAATTCTTCATACTCATAAAAATTTTCAAATTCCAAGCGATATAATAAATGATCCTAAATGTAAAATGATATATTTGGGATTAAGGGACTCAAATATTGATTCAGATGATTCAATTAATGCTGATAAAATAGCAGAGGGTTTGTTTTCTTCTTTAAGAGAAGTTGATAACCAAAACATTGATTTGGTCATTGTTGAAGGAATATCAGAAAAAAAAATTGGTTTAGCAGTCATGAATCGATTGCGTAAAGCGGCTTCCAAGATTATTAAAGAATAGAGAAAAAAAAAAGATTATTAAAAAAACCTATTTGGTTGCATCTGCATCTTCTTCTGGATTTTCAACATCAACCTTTGGACCTGATTGATCTTGTTCCATTCTTTCTTTCATTTGTTGTTCAACTTTTTCCCGTTCTTCAGGAGACATTTTTTCCATTGTTTCCATATATCTCCTTTGAGCATCCATAATTTCATTTAAAACAAATGGCTGGAAAGCTTGTGCTAAAATTGGCATTGCAATTCGCATTTCAGTTAATTTTACATTCATTGATTTTGCTAATTCCCGCATTTCTTTTCTTTCTTCATTGGATGTTTCACCATTTCCAATTCCTTCACAATCTTCAGTATCCACAACCATATATTTCTGCCCATCAAATTCTAGAGGATAAGTTCTACAACTTAAAGGACGATTATCATAAATTAAACAATCTTTTGTTTCTTTATTATACATAGGGCATGAAAGATCTTTTGATTCTTCTTCTTCATCTTCGTTTTCTTTTTTCTGTAAGAAGTCATAAGGGTTTTTGTTTGTTCGAGACATTACTAAGTCAATTGTTCCGTATGGTGTTTTAATAAATTGAAGGTATGGCATCATATTCGCAACAACGTTGTTTTTTGCCCACATTATCAAATCATCCATAACTAATGGTACAGGACCACGATTTAAACAGCAATTACCACATCGTGTGCAATTGAAAATATATTTCTTTTTTTCTTCTCCCTCGCTTTTTTCACCATCGACTTTTACTTCTTCTTTTGCTTCGGATTCTTCTTTAATTTCCGATTCTGGAACGTTTTCTTTTCTTTTCTTGGATTCTTCATTTGTCATATTTTTCGCCTAATTTCATGCTTAATTCGATTATAAAAATGAAATATTGTATTAAGGAAGTCTAAGTCATGAAAAATTTTAAAATTTTCTCTTAATATAAATCAAATTTTACCAGATTTTTAATGCAATCGCGATTAATGAAATTATTAAAGTTGAACCCAATGGAACAATAATATCATCATATTTTGAAGGACTACATAATTCAAGAAGAGTTGAAACAAAACTAAGTGAGAAACTCAGCAAAAAAACTTGTCCTACAGTTAATATCATAGAATTTCCTGGAAGAAATTGACCAAAAAAGAAAAAAACAAATAGACTTATACTTAATGAAACGATAAAAAATGAAGCAGATCCTTCAAAAGTTCTTTTATTACCAACCCATGGAATGGAAATATGATGTTTTCCATATCGTTTGCCAATAAATGCTGCGAAAGTATCAGCATACATCATTGTTAAGATTGCAGATATTGGAATATAATATTTATCAGGGAAAAACATAAAAACAAATACTAAAATTGATATTGCTAAGCAATACGAATAAGGACCTTGAAGATAACCTAATTTAATTTCTTCTTCTTCACTAATCGCATTAAAAAGTTCTTGTAATGGTTTAGCTTTACTTTTTTCACCACTTAATCTGACCAAGATTGTCATTAGGGCAGCAAATAAAAATGCTAAAATTGGGAAATTTAAATAAGGTGCTACAAGAATTCCTAAACCTGAGAAACCATGAACAATTTTTCGAGCAATAAATTTGGAGATTTTATTTTTCTCTTTTAAAATTTTAGGGATTAATATAGATAGTAATGAATAAACCAAAGTTCCGAGCATTATCAATAAATCAGATTGCCATTCGGGCGATAATCCCATATGATTTATTTATTTTCAAATAATTTAAACTCTTTATAAGATTTAATTTTTTAAGGGGATCAATATCGATTTATTAGTTTTAGATTGCTTAACTTCTGGAAATGGGCAAAGACGTTTCACTCGTGATTTTATCGGAGCTGGTCCAAGATATATTGCTGGTTTTATAGAGGACATCTCAAACCAACGAATTTTTACTACATTAATCCGAGGAGAAAGCCTCTTAGATAAGAATCTTGAAATTCTAAAGAAATTTTCTATCTTGTGTGTGTCTTCTATGACGATGGATTTAGGAATAACTCAAAAAATATTTCATAAATGGTTAAATTTTCATCCAAATCCTTCAAATCGACTTGGAATCATAGGAGGTCCCATTTCAACTGATCTTAAAATATTAAACAAGATAGAAGGACCAGATATTTCAATAATAGGTGAAGGAGAATTTGCAATACATGATCTGTTTCAAAATAAATTGGAAATAATTGAAAATAAAATAATAAGTTCAGAGGATCCGAGTTGGAAAATAAAAATATTTTCTTCAATCAAAGGAATATCATACAAAATTAATAATAGAATACAATTCAATCCAAAACATTTAAATTGCGAAAATCAACGGTTCAAATCATCATCTGGGTATCCAAATAAAATAAAATCTTATGAAGAGTATAAATCAGCAAGAGTTTTTGTTGAAACATTAAGAGGCTGTTCCAATTTTAGAAGAACAGGCTTACAATTAAATCTTAAGAGAGAATGTTCTACCAATCCATGTAACATCTGTAGAACTAAGGATTTTACAACACAAATGAATTGTCCAGTTGATATTAGCCCCGGTTGTGGTTTTTGTTCAACCATTAATGAATTTGGTTACCCGAAATCAAGAGATATTAACGCGATTATTAGTGAAATTGAAAACTTAATTGAAATGGGGGTTTCGCGAATAGTTTTAGGAGGACCTGATTTCCTAGATTTCCATAGAGAAGATTTAGTTCCTAACCAATTGATACACCCTTCTTCCCCTGAACCGAATTATGAAGCAATTGAGGATTTAATTGGGAATTTAAATAACATTGACTCAGTAAAAAACCATAAAGTTCAATTATTTATTGAGAATGTAAAAGCGGTTTTATGTACTGATAAGGCTTTAGATATCATAGCAAAAATCCCAAAAGCAATTTTTTCCATTGGATGTGAAACAGGATCTGAAGAATTCAGTAATTTATTGGGTAGACCCGGTTCTCCCAGTCAAAGTTTTGATGCAGTATCACGAGCGATCAAAAGGGGAATTCGTGTGCATGTATATTTTATTCATTCGCTGCCTGGAGATGAAGAAGAATATACTTTAGATACTCTAAAATTATTAGAAAAGTTTGCTTTATTGGGAGTTGATAAAATTACTCTTTATAAATATCAAGAATTACCAGGATCTCCATTTTTCCGAATTCCAAGAAGATATATACATTTTGATAAAAAAACAATAAGAAATTTCAAAAAAATAAAAAGATTTATCATAAATTACAATCGAAATCAAAAACAGAAACTGATTGGAAAAACTATCAAAGTTTTCTTATCAGAAGTAAATAAGTTAAATCCTAATGATGCAATTGGATGGATTTTAGAAGGTGGACCCAAAGTTACAGTTAAGAAGGCAGCCCAATTAATTGGCGATTTTTATGATGTTCAGATAACATCAGTCATTAGTGATCGATTAGTTGAAGGAACAATTATTAACTGAATCATTAATTCATTAATCTAAAAATCGATAATTCATTAGTTTTCTAAGGAGAAAAAAAATGTTAGATATAAAGCTTTTTCGCGATAATCCAGATATTATACGAGAATCAGAAAGAAAAAGATTCCGTGAAACTGAAAATATAGATAAAGTAATCGAATTTGATACTAAGTGGCGAAAAGCCCTACAAAATCTCCAAGATTTACGCGCAAAACGTAACAAAATTTCACGCTCTTTTAAATCCGCAGCTAAGGAAGGATCAGAGAAAATTGCGAAATTAAAAAAGGAATCTTCAAAAATTAAAGAGCAAATTCAAGAAACTGAGCCTTTAATGGAAGAATATCTTAAAAAGCGTGATTATTATTGGCATAAAGTTGGAAATATATTAATGCCTGATGTACCGATAGCAGAAGATGAAGAAGGAGATAAAGTACTACGTAAATCTGGTAAAATTCCTAAATTTAACTTTGAGATTCATAATCATGTTGATTTAGTTTCGATGATTGATGGTGTTGAAATAGAAAGAGCAACAAAAATTGCAGGATCTAGATTTTATTATCTCAAAGGAGATTTAGTTAGATTAAATTTAGCACTACTTCAATATGCTTTAGATGTTTTAACAGATGAAGGATATACCCCATATTGGACACCTTATTTTACAAAATATGAAGTCATGGCTGAAGCTGCTGAATTAGCAGATTTTGAGGAGCAACTTTATAAAATTGAAGGTGAAGATCTATATTTAATCGCTACAAGCGAACAACCCCTTGCAGCCCTTCATAGAAAAGAAGTTATTGATGAAAAAACACTCCCTCGAAAATATTGTGGGATCTCATCATGTTTCCGCCGGGAAGCTGGTTCGCATGGAAAAGATACTTTAGGAATATTTCGCGTTCATAGATTTGAAAAAATAGAACAGTTTATTTTCTGCAAACCTGAAGATTCAAATGATCTTCAAGAGGAACTTATCTCTAATGCTGAAAAAATATATAAAAATCTTAAAATCACATATCGAGTTGTTTCTATTGCAAGCGGGGAATTAAATGACATGGCCGCTAAAAAGTATGATTTAGAAGCATATTTTCCTGCAAGTAAAACTTATCGGGAATTAGTGTCTTGTAGTAATTGCACTGATTATCAAGCGAGGAAATTAAATATTAGAAGTGGTATTCTAGGTGATAAATCAACATTTCAGACACTTCATACTCTAAACAGCACAGCAATTGCTACTGAACGAACAATATGCTGTATTTTAGAGAATTATCAGCAAGCTGATGGAACTGTTAAAATACCAGAAGTCCTAATACCATATATGAACGGAAAAAAAATAATGGGGCCGAATAAATCAAGTTAACATAATCGTTGCTTGACCTTCTGTTACAATTACTCCATCTTGGTTCGTTACATTGGTTGTTAAAATCAATAACTTCATTTTACCATCTTTTTTAACCAATTTTTCTTTAACCATTGCAGTTGCTGTTAAAGTTTCACCAATAAACACAGGTTTTTTAAACTTAACATATTGGTCTAAATATAAAGCACCTGGACCTGGCATTTTCATGCCTATTACTGCTGAGATAAGGCCTGCACTAAGCATTCCGTGAGCTATCCTATTTTTAAACATAGATTTCTTCGCGTATTCTTCATTTACATGAAGTGGATTAAAATCTGTGGTTATTTCTGCAAAAGTCATTACATCTTCATTGGTGATTGTCTTTGTAACTGACTCCGAATCACCGACACTAAATTCATCAAAACTTTTTTTTTTTATTTCCATTTTTTTCACTTCTAACTTCATTTTCACATTCAGAACATATTGGATGGGTAGATGAAACATAAGTTGCATCTCCACATAAATGACAAAACATTTCAGTATTTTCTGAAGAAGAATATCTATTTGATATTGAACATTGCCCCCCACACAAAGGACAATAAGGATTGTAGTTATCAATTGGAATAGATTCTCCACAACGGATACAAAATCCTTGTTTTATCATAAGAAACAACTTGTTTATTTTATTATATTATTTTTATTTATAATTCTATCTTTTTATCTGTCGGTCTGAAAAAAACCAGACCACACAGAGTAAAACAAAGTTGGAACATTCTATCCTTCCTTTTTTTTATTACTTCCTTTAGAATCTACGCTGCGCGAACTATTCTTCAATTTAACGAGTAACCAGCCCCGTAACTTTATATTATGGTAGGTTTTCCCATTTTT
>JAUWMK010000005.1 GCA_030613185.1 Promethearchaeum sp. | reverse complement strand
ATATCAATTATTTTGTCTATAATAGTTTCATATTCGAATGTTAAGAATCTAAAATAATAAATACTGTAAAAAATCATTATTGAAATGATACTTTTTACGAAAGCATTCAATATTTCATTAGTTGAACTCTTAAATTTTTCTTTCCACATTCTTACAGCATCTCTGATAGGTTCAATTGAGCATCCTTAGTAGGATCTGTTATTTTATCTTTCCATTTTTTATTCGAATCTATTTCTCTATCTTCAAATTTTCGACTTTTTCTAATTACAAATATAACTGTAATCAATAATGACGATACTATACCAATTACAAATAAAATATCTGTTAACGTTGTTTGATACGTAACTACAGAGTCGATAGGAATTGACTTATAACCGAAAGGTACTAATTGGTCATTTTCTTTTAAAAATATGTATGTAGAGTCAAATAAAGTGCCATTAAGCAAATAAAATTTGATGAAGTAGGTTTTTTCTCCTAAAAAGCGATATGATATTGCTGCATCTGCAGGAATTACTTGTTTAAACTCGATGTCGGTGTCCTCTCTAGAAATTACTAATTCCATTGAAGAACTATAATTGTTTGCAATTAAGAGCGTATACAAAGGTACATATATGTTGAATTCTGTAATATCTGAAGTATCTATATCTCCATTGTAAATTTCCTGATTAAAATAATCAAGAACTTGAACGTTAGTAGTCGTTCCTGTAGTCCAAACAAAACCAACATCTTTCCTGCATCCATCTATATAGAGTCTAACAACATCTGATGAAACTCCTAGTCCATCTTCCGAAAAAAGTGAAAAATATACACTTCTAAACGTAGTATTCAAAATAATCAATTTTGCAGAATTTAAAATTATTTCAAAAGTATGTTCTTCATCTGCATCATCAATATAAAATATAGAATAAGTACCTTCTTTTAACGATATAGTAATTATTTCACTAACAGCAATATTTTCACTTAATACAAAATCTAATGGATTCTCGATGTTAGTAATGTTTAAAATAGATGCATCAGCCATATTGTTTAAAATCTTTAAAGAAAATTGATTTAAAGTCAAATCTATAAAATTATCGTCTCTGTCTACATTATATTCATCTTCATACAAAAGATTGCCAAACATATCGGTTATAGATATGTTTAGTACTGAATCGACAGTTCGATAAAATGTATTACTATAAATAGCTTGACTATCTATATAAATATGATAATTTTCAAAAATGAGAGGATTACTTAGTTGATCTGATAAAGAAATTCGACATTGTTCAAAAATTGACGGAGTATAATCTAAAGTATTTGTAGTAGAAAAATTAAAGACTTGATTACCTATTTCGTTAGCATGAATATCAAAATACATTATATAGAGTATTTCATCATCGAAAGATGTCATATTGTAAAGTCTAGTTTCATACGGATTGATTGTCAAATTGAAAACAGGAGTTTCATCAAAATATACTAATGTTAAAGTTTTACCAGGTGGTGGAATTACTTCAAAGAGGGTCGTAACTGTTGTTGCCAAGTTGTCGATATCTCCAAAATATTCACAAATTAAAGTATAATAATCGCAAACATAACCTATATCATATTCTAAATTATTTTGTTGATCTTCTAAGATTATAGTTCCGTTTGGAAAACTCAACGAAAAGTTCATATTTCCTGAAAAAGAAGTTCCATCGAACTCATATAGACTAGCAGAAACATCTATCGATGAATATTGGATATATTTATTTTGTAAGTTTTCTAAGTTTATACGTATTCGATTCTTTAAGACAAATATATCATCAATCTTCATTATATTATAGTATCCAGCTGAATCTTCTATATAAATTTCAACAGAATAATACATCGAATAACTAGAATTAATTACTTTTGAATAATGACCATCAGATTCTACTAAAGTTTCATTTTGAAGTGTTATATTATTCCAAAATTTAACTGAAGTAATTTCATTAACTGTTTCTATTGGATAAATCTGAAAAGTATTATTTTCTCCAATATCAATTTGATGTTCGTAACTCAAACTAAGCAAAGGACAATCGTTAGAATTGTTTTCAAATGAAATAGAGGCATCATTAAACGAATTTGAATCAAAATTTTCTATATAACTACTATTATCATACGATTCGTAATTGCTGTCGAGATAAGCATATTGATAAAAATCTGTCGGTACAGTTGATCGGTTGAATAAATATGATGTTATCTGTTCATCTGCATTATTAGTTATTTTTATAGATGGAATAGAAATTGTCCTATAATATGTAAATCCTACAAGAGATGTATCTTCAAAAATTAAATCATTTGTATTTTTATCATAAATTCTAAGTTTATAGTCTGAATGTTGTAAAACAATATCTGTAGGATCTTGTTGAAGCCATTCAAGAGTAGTTTCATCGCGAACTTCAATACGAACATTTTGAAGATTATAATAATTTGAATCTAAAATTATTGTAGGATGTAAATTCCAATATATCTTTGCATAATATACTTTATGTCCCATATATTCAACTATAATACCATTTCTAAGTATTCCATCTGTTTGTACAGAAGTCCATGGTATTTCAACATCATCTACCCAATTTTGATAATAAGTATTAGGATAAGAACAAGAATAACCAATAGGTCTTATATAATATCCATTTCTAAATCTATGAACAAATTCACCTGAATCAAGATGATCTTGAATAATACTAATAGCAGGTTCACTCATAGTAGGAACTATAGTTCTGCCATTAGAAAAAGCTCCAGTAGATCCACTATATACATCTAAACCATGAATATTACCAGCTACAGAAGTATAAGTACCTTCATAAGTTCCTAAATTAAATGCACCATAAAAAATACCAACCATTTCCCATAAAAAATTAGTTTCTCCTTTTTCATGAACAAATCTTATAGATTTTATATCAACTGTTTCAGGAGCTGTATCACTAGTTTTTGGAATTTCTTCTTCAGTTTCTTCTTTTATATCTTCTATTGGAAATAAATTTGAAGTAGAATTAAAAGAAGGAGCTATAAATGCAAACATTAATAAAACTACAAAAAATTTTAATTTATTTTTTTTCATTGTGGATATACTCCCATTTCAATCATTTCATGATAAATTTGTGCTAATGCTTCAGCTTGAGAGATATTTTGGCTAATTGCATATTCAGTAAGTAAAACTTGAGCAGTTCCGTTCTTATTATAAGCCCAATTAAAGAATTTCATCATTTTTATTCAATCTCCTTCAATATTTGTTTTTCTTCGATATGATCTATAATTTTTGATAAAATCTGTAAAGTCTTTTTTGAAACTCTTGAATTTTCATTACATTCTTTATGTATAATATATAGAAAACAGACTAATATTATAAAAAGAAAAAACATACTTATAAGAATCATTTCTTCATATAGCATTTTTAAGTCTCCATTCGTAAGAATTTCACAGTATTTAGAAATACTATTTTAGAGCCTTGATATGTATTTTTTGAATCATTAATCTGTTTTGATGAATGATATTTCTTAATGTGTTCATCTAATTCGTTTTTTTGATTTTTAACTAATTTTATACTTTGCTTCAACATTGTAAAATTCTTCTGTTTTTCTTTTTCTATAAGCTTTTTACTATTCTTAACCAAACTAACAACATCATGATATTCGTTAGATATTTTTACAAAATCATTTGAAATTCTTTTTAGAACTTTATTTCTAAGTGCTAAGCGGTCTTTTTTTTCTAATCCGTACACGCGAAAAGTATTTAGATTAATACGGAATGTAAAACCCCATTGTTCCATATCCATTTTACTATTCTTTGATTTTGATTTATAACTTCTAAGTATTTCCATTAATTCTGCATTAGAATAATGAAATTTATCTAATACTACTTGTGAACCATCGTCCAAATTTTGTACATCTGAGTTTTTACCTTTCGATTCTGCCCAGTACTGATTCGGTTTCTTAAATATTACAGCAGATTTTTTAGAAATATCTTGTAGTGTTCCTACTTTTGATTCTGCAAGTCTACGAGAAATTATTTTTCGTCCTTCTGCAACAGAAATAGTTTTTTGAATTTTATCAGATGCTTTTCTATTTTTAGACAACGAGTGAAATTTACAATAAGATTTTTTTCCTTTAGCAACGTTTCTTTTGCATCTATTACCAGTTTTAGATATTGCTTTGCATTGTTTTTTCATTTGTAATATACCTTTACTTTATATTCTTCAGTAGATTTAATTTTACCTTCATCAAGCAAATCTAGTAAATAATCTCTAACACATGGGTAAGATCTGTTTACTTTTTCTGCAATTTCTTGTATACGTTGTGGTTTTTTCTTTAAACACAAGTATATTTTTTGCTTTAAAACAGGACTTTTTTTATTTGCCATTTTCATGAGCTTCTTTTTTTAAACTGTTTAAATAAATTAAAGCCATTAAATTATTTAAATCACCCCATCAAAGAAGTATAGAGTATCGCACGCGTGCTGTCATCAAAAGTATGCATGAGTAGCCTTGCTGTCTTATCGGAAAATGTAAGATTAGAAAATAAGATATATCGTTAGATATTAAATTCTAAAATAAAGTAATTAAATTTATAGAAAAGAATAGAAATATGAGCTACGAGTAGTTAGGATATAAATAGGATTTATATTAAAATGTTTTCGGCAAATTCTTAAAAATTGAAATAAATTTTTCGTTTTTTATTATTTCTGCTTTTTCGATCTTATAATTTTTAGACAAAAAAAGAATGAATTTAACTCTTATCGGATCATTAAGTCGTCTAATTTTATTGCATATTTGTCTAGTACTAAGTTCTTTAAAGATACTCGGTTTTTTATTATTAATATCAATTATTTTTCTATTTTTTATAGTTAGATTAATCATTATAGCACTGATGTAAATAAGATTTATAAAACTTATCATATTGCAAAATATTATTATGAAGCTAAGTTGTACGATTAAATCTTTAGATAGAAATTTATATTTTTCAATATGTACAGCAAAACATAACGATAAATATTGTAAGATTAATTATATTGCTGATTTAGATAGTAGAATAAGAATTTGTACTATTTCCATTATATTTAATTAAAATTTTTCAATATGTTCTCGAGAACATAACGATAGAAAGTTAAAGAAAGGTTTTACAGGAACTTTTGTTTTTTAATATATCTACATATTCCTGCAGGATTACATAATGAATAAAAAATATTGCAGTAATTACAAAGTAATTACGAAATAATTTGATAAGGTTCTGAAAAGCCACAAAAAGAACCACTAATCCAGCCACACGCATATCTATATTGATATATTCTTGTTTTTCCTGTTCTTAATTTCCTGAAGAAGTGTTAACGTAGTATTGGTATCTGCAATAATACAAAATCTAATGTTTCTATTTCCTAAAGCAAGTCTAGATATTGTACTATTGTATAAAATATTGGACTTTCGTATAATTTTTTGGACCTTTGTATAAAATTTTATACAAATGTATAAAATTCATTTTTTCGGTATAAGATAAGTAATATGGATTTTATTAACATACAGGTTAAAGAAATGAAGTAAAAAAGTAGTTTTCGGAAAAATGATGATATTTATTATCGACCATTTAGCCAATAATTTCTATTCTGACTCGTTCTATAATAGATTTTAATTCCGTCTTTCATTTTCTGTGAAATATGATTACCAAGCAAAAGTCGGTTCAAATAATGAATGATTATTTTGTATTCAAGCTTCAATTTTTGACAGATTACACTAGAAAATGTACCTGCTCGACTTATCGAGTCAAATACAGCAATTTCTGTTCTTCGATTATATTTTACCATGTTAATTTAACAGCATAAATAATATTTAATGCTACCTTTCAAAATAAAAGAAACAATAAGAGTTTAAATGGTTTAATCATTCTATTTTGATAATTGAGATATTTATAAAATTTAAAAATAAGTGATTTTAATTTTCTTTGCATATATTGACGAATCAGGAAATTCTGTTGCTACAGGAACAAGTTATTTCATGCTAACTACTCTATTAGTGCAAGATAAATATTGGAAAGAAATAAACTCTTCTTTTAAAAAAGTAAAAATGAAAATTTGGAAAGATGTTTTAAAAAAAAAAAAATTTCCTAAAGTTAAAGATAAATTTGATCTTCATTTAAGCGATATTTTAACTCGTAGAAATAAACAAGATTCTTTTTATAACGATCTTTCAGTTGAAGAAAGGATTGAAATTTTGAATAGAATATATTCTTTTTTTACAACAGATTTAATTAGAAACTCTCAAATGAAGATAATTTCAGTCATTTATTTAAAAAATCCGAAAGATTCACTAGATTCTTCTTTAAGACCAAGAAAAATTTGTTTAGAAAATTTAATGGAAAGAATAGAACAAGAAATTAAATATAATTTTCCTGAACATTATGCTATTTTAAGATTCGACGGTAAAGAAGAAATGAAGGATAAAAAGAATTCAGATGTTTATGATTATTATGATATTTATAAAAGAACTATAAATTTTGGAACTAATTATGTTAAAGAATTTAAACATATAACAGAAGATTTATCATTTGTTCAATCGAAACATAATAATTTCATTCAATTAGCAGATTGTATCTGTGGTTTACTTTATCATTATCTAACATATTTTATAACTATTCCAAAGAATCCTTCGATTATGGATGAAAATATTGACGATTTTATTCAAAAAATTAAATACTTATTTCGTGGTTATCCAGATAATATTAAAGGACGTGGAATAAAAGTATTTAATGAAGATTATTTATTAGATGAATTTTGGAATTTTTAACTTCTCTATAATCTTATTTTCAGAAAAAGAGAAAAAATTAGAGTTTTTGACAAAATTTGATTATTTCAGAATATTCTTTTGGCAGAAATTTGTCATAAATTGCTACCCGTTCTTCGATAGAAATTTTATTATAGAAACCCATTACAACATTACTTATTTTATGGTTAGTCAAAAGTTCTGTAAAATGTAAAGGTGTCGAATTATTCAAGTTTAAAGCAAACGTAAGAAGTGTTTTTCTAAAACTATGAGATTTTGCATTAAATTTTGATTTCAAATAAATTTGATAACTGTTAGAACATATATGTCCATTAACTCCTTTGAATAACCATATATTGTCAGGATATTGTACTTTGAGTTCTAGAATATATTCTTTTAAGAAATATGCAACAATAGGTGGAAAACAGAAGTATAAAGGTTTATTGCCTCGTTTATTAGATTTTCTAGCTCCTTCTTCTATTCCAGTAATTAAAAATCGTTTTTCTAAATCAACATTTTCTATTTTTATAGATACACATTCTGATATTCGCATCCCACAGAAAAATAAGAGTAAAGATACTACAAAATAAATCTGCTTTGTAAAATATAATTTTCTTAGCATATTTTCTATTTGTTTGATAGAAAAAATTGCTTCTTTGACCTTCTTTTCTTCTTCTTCTAGGCTAAAAATATCTGCTGAAAAATTACATTCTTTTAATGTAGGCACAGGATTGTAATAAGTAGGATTCGTACGTCTTACTTTCCTTCTGAAATATTCAAAAAAACTATTTATTTGACTTCTTTTTGTCTTTTTTGAAGAGTATTTCAAATTTCGAGAATTTATGTCAAAGAAATATTCTTCACAATAAAATTCATCAATATCTAAAATTTCAGATTTATTTACAAATTTAAAAAAATCTTTTAAAGTAGATTCTGAAACACATCTAGTATGTTTACCAGTTTGTTCTTTTATTTTCAAAAACTGCTCCACAATTGCAAAATCTTTTTTATTTAAGATTTTATCAATACTTATATTACTTATGCTCATCTATTATCCATCCCGTTTTTGTAATTTTTATTAATTTATATTCTAATTGCATAGATTCTAAAATATCTAAAACATCAGACGGATTCATTCTAATCATTTTAGCAATTGGTTTTGTTTTTATCGGTTGTAATTTTTCTAGAATTTCTAAAATTGAATCTTTTGCTTCGTCAATTCCATCTTTTTCGTTTTTTTCAACTTTCATCAATTTCTTAAATTCAAGCATATCTTGTCCAATGCTTTCTTTCATTTTTTGCATTTTCATTTCTAATAATTCAAGGCTTAAATTACTTGTAGGACGTTCTAATTCTTTATATTTATTTCTATAGTCACGTACAGCATTTCTAACCATTTGAGAAGTAGAACTATTCAAAGTATTTTTTGCAAACTCATCCCATTCTTCTTTTAAGAATAGAGGCATCGTAAAATTTACACGAACAATTTTATTTTTATCACTCATTAATATATAATAAGTATAAACAATATTTATACTTGACTTATTGAATGTATCAAGTCGATTATAATATCGTGATAATATTAAAGTGCTATTTGAATAATGGATTCATATAGATAACATTACTTTGCAATATTTATTCAGAACATAATGAAATTAATTACTCTTAATTTACCAGAAGCTTACATTGACGGTTTAGAAAAATTAGTTCAAGAAAACATATATCCAAATCGCTCTGAAGCTATTCGATTAGCTGTTCGTGATTTAATACGTAAAGAAAATGCATATAATCCTATTCCCTAAAATCTTGAATAAATAAGTTATAAAAAAATAATTAAAAAAAGTAAATGGAAAATTATTTTAAAATTCTTTTTTTTCAATCTTTCCTTGTAGAAAATAAAAATAGGTAGTACAGATTATAATTCCAATTATTGAAATTAAAAAGATTGTAAAATTTGTGCTTACTTGTATTAAGGAAATAATAAGAATACCAAATATTTCCTTCCAAGTCATAATATAACCTCTGTATTCTTGAAAATTCCCAATTGAGATAAAAACAAAGAAGAAAAACAAGATTACTGAAAAGGATTTAATTATTATGTCCATAATATAGATAAATGATGGTGCTCCGTCTCCATCAATTACGATTTTCGCTTCAGCTATTTTTTGAACCCATCCTGAGATTAAACTTCCGTTAAAAATAAATGATATTACTAAGAATATAGTCGCTAACCCGTAAGTAATAAGGGTGGAAGAAAACATTGTGCTTTTTACTTTTATTTTACGAATTTCTAAATTTTTTATTTTCTCTTCTCTAATTTTTTTTTCTTTTTTAATTTTCGGCAAATTATAATTCCTCCATAAGTTTTTTTTGTGGGTTTTTTGCTCTGAATAATATAAGGGTTATCCCATAAACACCAAAAATAACAGAAACAGAAATTAGAACAATCATCATATATAATTCAGTATCAAAATCATATTCTCCGATTCCATCGTCAATTAAATGCAATTTTGTTCCTATCTGAATTGTTATTTCTTCTGAGACGATTTCGTCAGTTGCTGTGTTATTAATACCGAGTTTAATAGACATCTTTTCTCTTATTTTCATAGAACTATCTGTATCAATACTTTCATTAGAAGGTTGAAATGCAATTTTAAATTCATAATATCGATGAGTATCGGATCCATTTCCAATTCTAGCCGCACCTTCAAACCCTTCATCAATAGAATCTAGTAAATATATATCTTCAATTTCTGAATAATAATCCAAATAAGTTGAGGATTCATTTCCTTGTATTGTTGAATTAAACAAAGTAATTTGTTTTTTATCGAAAGTCTGACCGATTTCAGTTTCATTTGTAGAATTGGAAAGATATAATGATATTGTCTCAGTATTATATTCTGTAGATATAAATTTAACTTCAACTAGAAAATAAATCGAATCTTCAGCGTGCTGAACGTAAAGTGTAACTCCCTTGCCTCCAAGAAAAGTGTGAAATGATTTATTAGCAATTGTATCCCAAGATTCATCAAGATTTCCATCAATTATCGGAAGGTCTCCGCTATTTGGATTTGATGTTAAATCAGTAGGAGTCCAAGCTAAACTATTAGGTAAGTTGAGAGATAATATTGTAAATGACAATATTAATAGAAGAGTAATTGTACCTCGTTTGGGTGATGACATTATTTCCACTAGTAATTGGAAAATTATTATCAATTTTTTAAATTTGTTGTGCGATCATTTTTTAGAAAATATTAAATACAATTAAGATCAAGACAAAAACCGTTGAAATGTATATATTAGGATATTATCACTTGTTAATAATTTATATGTCCTCAGATCATTCAAGGGTAATATGCCCATATATACAATTCAAGTGAAAAAAAATGAGATTAATTACAGTTCATCTTCCAGAAGCATATTTAGCAGGAATAGATAAATTGGTTACGAATGAAGCGTACCCAAATCGTTCAGAAACAATTCGTGTTGCAGTCAGAGATTTATTAAAAGCAGAATTAGGAGCGTTTATTCGATATCAGACCAAAGAAGTCCCAGATCTTCTCAATTAAATGATTTTTTTAAATTTTTTGAAATGTTTTTTTATGTTTTATTCCTATTAGATAAATAATGAAGACATGGAAAATTTCTGTAAAAATAGATGATAGTTCCATTGAAAATATGGAATTAATTGATATCTTAGAAATCATGGATGGTTATTTAAATATTTATAGAACTTATTTTGATGAACTATTAAATATCGTCAAAATGATTAATAAATATAGTATTGGCAAAGGTTTAGAAAAGGTAATAGGTCCTGATAATAAAGATTGGACAAAAAATCCTTGGTTATTACTTATGTTCAGAGATAATGAAAAGGAAATCCCATTTTGGATGCTATTAAAGCGCGAGAAAGACTTAACAGGTTACTTAGTAGGTGTGGGACCACAAAAATTTTATGAATATTGTAAGAATTCAAAGGAACCTGATGATGAAATAAAAAGACTTATGGAATATATCATTGCATACCCTCAAAAATTCAAGGTATCAATAATTATTCCAAATTTCATTGAATGAGATTTCGTTTGTATTTTCTTTCGTAATAACCTTTTTTTTTTTGAGAACCAAACGAAGATAATCCTTGATTTTCAATCTGGTCTTTTAAACTTTGAAATTCTTCTAATGAAATTTCGTTTCGCTTTAATAGAAAATCAATAATTTCAAACGCTTCTTCTTTTAGACTACATCGCCGTATAAAATCAATTGCACCAGGGACGGGAATAACATTTTCTATTCCTTGAATGTTGATTTTTTTTTTTCCGTTAATTAACTCAGAACTTAAATGTGGTAGAGATTTTTTAAAATCTTGAGTGTTAAATTCAATTGTTAGATTATCATCAGATAATTTGGGGGCATTTTTTTTATTCATTTCTCATAAAACATAATGATTCTTGTATTTTATTTTTTTTCTTTACCCAAATAATCTAAAGTAGTATCGAAACCCATCAATTTTCTTAATTTATCAATTAATTCAAGATGTTCTAACTTAGCTAGAGGCAATATTTTCTGGTTTATTTGCAAGAAATTTTCCACTTCTTTGATAATTTCAAGTTTATCTTCAAAAATATTTTTTAAGACATGTAATTCAGCTGATGAGAATGAGATTGAATTTCTAATATAATCACGCCAGGCTTCAATTACAATTGGAAAGAATTTTTCACTCATTTTTGCCATTATATTTGCATATTGTCTTATTTCAAATTGAGCATGAGGATCTGTTCGTAATGATAGGAAATTAAGTAAATTCCTTAAATCAATTTTGAAAACAAAAGATGTATAAATTGAAAGAGGTAGGTTGATCCTTGCTATTTCTCTAGCTACTCCTTTTTCTATATAATTATGATATTCTTTTAGTAAATTTTCAGCATCTTGTTTAAGTTTTGAGCTAATTTCCTCTGATTTTTCAATTTCATGATCTGTTCTGGCTTGTCGATTTCTTCGATCTTGGCCAGTTATCCATTCAGAACGGGGAACATAAAACTCTTCTACAACTTCTGAATAACGCAAACTTACTTCATTGTAAGAAGCCATTCTATGACGAAACCATTGTCTAGCAACAAAAATTGGACATCTTATTCTAAAAACCAGTTCACCAAATTCAAGTGGTCCAGAATGCTTGTGTCTGATTAGATATCGGATTAATTGTTTTGTGGAAGATACTTCTTTTGTTCCTTTATCATATGATGTTCTAGCTGCGTTCACGATATCTTGATCTGATCCTAATACATCAATTAATTCAACAAATCCATGATCTAAAACTTTCTCACTTAATAAAACTCTGCGATCTTCTCCCATATTATTTCATTTTTTTTATTCAATTATGAAAGCTTCTATTATTACATTAGTAAGATTGGGTTATCTGAATCAATAAATATGAACTCATCTCTGGGAAATTCAAGAGACAAAATTAATTTCAGTTTCTTCATTGCAATTTCATCACAAACATAATGTGGAACATTTAATATGTTTAAACCTAATTTCTGAGCAAAAAGAAAATGTGAATATACTAAATCAGTTGAAATTAATGTATCACATTTATTTTTTAGAATTTCAATAAAATCAGATTCTTTTAATGAGATTCCACAAACTACTGCAATCTTATTGATTTTTTTATTCAATTTTCCACATACTTGAATAAATTTCAAATTAAGTTTTCTTTTCAATGATTGGATTAGGGTATCAAGAGTCATATTTTTATTAATGGGTGTTCCAATTCGTCCCAGGGGTTTATTTTCACCATTATCATCGAAATATAGGTTATCGGTAATTGTTATTCCAGCTATTTCCGACATTGTATCAGAAATTCCCCCTGAAGCAGCAATCCATGCTGATTGTAGAATAAATAAAGAGATATTATTAACCGATAATAATTTAAATTGCTTCAATACAGGTTCGTTAAATTTTAATAAGGATCGATGTGTTAATCCATGATGGGAAATAATGAAGTAAGAAGGTATTTTCTTTGTTTGTAATATAACTTTAATTGTTGGATCAACACATATTGCAATTTTGTGTAGATTAAAATCCTTTAATTGGTTTCCAAACTGAAGCCCATAGATATCATTACTAAAACCTAATTCTTTTGGAACTAATTCTGCGATCTTTTTCGATAACATAGAATAGAGCATAATTATTTTATTTCAACGGAGTTAAATATAATGGGGAGTGATTTAATTTATTTAAACGTGTTTCCCTTCGAATTGCATAAAAGATTAAAGATGTTTAAAATTAGGTTTTATTATGACGGATAAAGATTGCCTTTTTTGTAAAATAATAGATGGACAAATTCCTAGCCACAAAGTATATGAAAATGATTTAGTATTAGCTTTCTTGGATATTTTTCCTTTAAGTTATGGCCACACCATAGTTATTCCAAAGAAACACTATTATAATTTCTTAGATATGCCTGAAGATGATATGGGAAACTATTTTAAGGAATTAAAGAAAATTTCATTACTCATTAAGGAAAAATTGAAAATTGATGGATTTAATATCGTTCAAAATAATTTTCCTGCAGCTGGACAAGTAATACCCCATTTACACTTTCATATAATTCCGAGAATGAAAGGAGATGGCCCTTTAAGAATGATTCCAGGTAAGGTTCAAGCAAAAGAAGACGATTTAAGAAAAATAATTAAAAAAATAAAAGATTAAGTTATTATTTTAATCAATTATCTCTAATATTTTTAGTAATTATCAATTGATAAAGGCAAAATTCGTTGTTTTTTAAGGAACCAGATTGGTAAAACAAATTTTTGCTTTTGCGAAGAAGAAGGTGAAGTTGGGATTTGACTTTTAATTAAATATAAGGGAATAAATGCTTCTTTTTTATATTTTTCAAACCAAATTTTAACAAAATTCCCACTTATTTCAGAAAGAATTCCAGTTATTTCGATATTTGCATTTCCATAGATTCTCATTTCAAATATCTAATATCTAAACCGACAAAAAAAATAGATACACTTTGATGGTTTTTTGAAATATATCAAATTTGATTTTTCCGTGAAAACCTTTTCTCTGTGTAACTATAAGTCGTCATTAATTAATCAAAAAAGATTAATCTCAACCTTCGATTATGTCGTCATTGAATGGTTTTCATTTCGGCATCAATATTATCAAAGTTTCTTAAGTAAAATAAGCAGAAATTGGTTTTTGAACCTTTGGTTTAAATTGAGTTTGTGTTCCAGACAAGGTTTCAAGGTTTCTTCTAATACTTTCAGGAATTTTATAAGGTAAAAGATTGATTAATGCACGGACAATGAGTTCCTTGTATTTTGAAATATCATAGGAAGCATTTTTCATATGATAGATGTCAATAGGTAAAACTCGATCTTGAGGATTGCGAGCTTTATCCTTAACAATAACGAAAGAAATTTTTTGCCCAGGTCTTACTGAAACCCCATGCTGTTCCAAGTATTTCGCCGCTATCGCTTGATAGTTTTGTAATTTATATTCATTATATCGACGAGTGACATGGATAGTTATAGCGAGTTTTTCTGGATTTACATCCCGAGATTCCAAATCACGATAATATTTGAGAAGAACTGGAACAATCCTTGATGATAATAACCATTTAAAATTATCCACGTTTGATGAAGAACTAATAGTCTCAATCATTTCTTGTTGAAATTTTTTTATAAATGGAGGTGAATCGTGCCGTCTTAATTCTATTCCTCGAACTTTTATCGAACCCTTTTGTTTCACTCCCCAATATCTGTTTAGTGCTCCGACATTGGGGTCCGCTTTTGTAGGAAGAAACGATATGAATTTAAAAAAATCGTTTTCTGGATCATATCTTATAGGAATTAAGGAATTTTGAGTAATCTCTTCGACAACTTCTAAACATTCTTTATGAAAAGTTTCATCATCCATTGATTTTGGAGCTCTGACATAAAGAGAATCCACAATACCATGAATCAAAATAAGTCCATGATTCTCACAGGTTTTCATCGCTTCAAGTAATAATTCACGAGAATATGCACAAACAGTTTGATGAGCCTCTATACGCCCAAAACGGGCATTTCGAAACCCTAAGTATCCAAAACATACAACCAAGATCCATTTTAGCGCGCCTTCCATTTTTTCATATTTCTTTGATTCTCGTTCGTTTTTAATTTTGGATAGGTTTTTGTAACTAATTCTTTTTGTTAGTGGAACACGCAATGATAAAGGGACAATCCCTATTCGTTTAGAACACAAATGATAATCCAAATCAGGTACTTCATTTTTTAAAGATTCACAACATTTACAATTTACTATCTCAGGAGAGACATTGTAGTGTACCATTAATGCCGGATACATTGAGGTGAAATCAATTTCTGCAACGCGCTTAAAAAGCCCAACTTTTGGATTAAGAATGTGACCACCACGATCACTTGAAAGGAGGTTTACACTTTCTCTAAAATCTTCTGAATTCTTTTTGATTTCAGGAATTAAAATACCCAAAACGTAAGCATGGTAAAATTGAAGTGATTGTAAAGCGCCCCCGATTGTCACTCGTGTTAAACGTTGTAAAGGTGAATAAGTTACCCGAGCCACTTCTATAAGGCCAAAAAGGTTTCCATCATCAAAATGTAAACCACCATAAATTGCAGAATCAATATGTAATCTTCCATTTAGATAAAACTGTGATTTTGAACTATGATGCACTACTCCATAAGATATAAAGGAATTTGGACCATTCTTCAAAAATCGCGTAGATTTCAGTGAAGTACCATCCCTGGAAAGAGAAAAATAATGATCAAGATGTAAATATGAAGCACGAGAGAGAAGATATGGAAAAAGTTCTTCATCACCATAAGAAGTAAAGATAACATCAGGATCAATTTTTTTAATTGCAATCTGTAAAGCAAGGAATATTTGTTTTTCATTTTCTCCTTCAATTATTACTTGTGGGATACCATGCTTATCTATACCAATTTCTGAAGATGAAAATAATGAGCTGAGAGGTATATTTACACTACATGGATCTACTGATAATTTACAGTTTTTTAATCGATCGGTTCCTTTTTTTCTCAAACCAAGCTGTTTAACTTCAATATTTAACCAAATAACTCTTAAAGGAGGGAATTCATATAGAATAGATTCATTAGAATCTTTAAGAATGATAGAATGAGCGATTAAATCTGATTGGTTATTCTTAAGTTCAAAAGAGCAAAATGCAAATGGAAATAATCCAGTTTCATAGAAAAACATTTGGGTTAGGGGTATATTTATGTTGTAAAAACTAAATCGTTCTAGTTCTTCTACTTGGCGAACTATTTCTTTGAATTTGAAGGGAGAATCTACTTGAATTCGAATTACTTGAGAAAATTGAGAATCTTCTGCATTAACACGACGCTTACAAATTACTGCAGATTTAATATGAGGGTGATCTTTCATTGCCATGATAAATTTATGATAACCAGTATTATTGCTGGCTATCTTGTCATTGAATACTTGCTTTATAGGAATAATATAAAATGAAGGATGAAATTCATATATAGCACGAACTACTACTCCATTTTTTTTCTTTAGCCAGAGTAGTATCCCTTTCTCATGAACCATTACATCAATAATCCAAGCGTCAAATAGAAGATTTAGCATATTATTCATCATTTTTGCTGAATTTTGTTAAATATTTGTCAAGCGTTAAATTATGGATAGTTTTTGAAAATGCGACTCTTTTTTGAGGACTCTGTCGAGATAATGGAGATCTCCAAAATCTTTCATTTTGATGAGGTAAAAAGGGATGCTGATCCAGTGAATAATCAACATATCTAAGATTTTCATGAATACCTACGATGATTCCAGAAAAATGTGATAATATATGTCCCCCTGCAGGGCGATACTCTGATTTTGAATGAAGTGGCCCAGTTAAAATGATAATTGGGTTGAAACGTTCTATGATCTTATTCAAACCAAGAAACATCATCTTCAAATCTTGAAAAGCTTTGGAATTAAGAGATTTTTGGTTTATGGAAACATTTTGTCTTCTTTTTCTTAAAGAATCACTTAATTGAGACGTTTTTTCAAACATTGAAGTTATTCCATCGACTAAAACAAGATTAATTCTATTTTCATGGATAGTTGAAAGCTTCTCGTAAAGCACCTCCACCATTTGATCCCACGTGAAAATTCGGGAAACGATGATTTGTTTAAGTAGAGATGACGGATTAAGACGATTGGAAACGGCAAGCTTTGAAATCAGATATGGATCAAAACGATTTTCTCCATCAATATATGCGATTAAATGAGAAGATTGTTCTTCATCGCTTTTTTTTAAGGAATTTACAGCAGTCTTCATCAGTATTGAAGATAGCATTTTTTTAGGGCCATAAAGGAAGTACACTGGTCCAGGAACAAAACCCCCTCTTAGAAGGACATCCAACATTGGATCTCCGCTACTTAACGGGGAAAATTGCTTGATATCTTCATAATACTCAGATGCAGTAATAATCTTGATCACCCATTATGAAAAATTTTCCTAAAACTAAAGGAAGGCGAGGGCGACAAATTTCTTAATTCTTTAGAATATGTTCAATATTTATCATTATTTGGGATTATTTTAAAAACTTTGAAAGACTATTTAGAATCCCTTTAATCGTATTGGAAATCAATAGAAAGAGAGAGGTCATTGAAAATAAAAACTTGATAATCTATCATATATTTACCCAAGTGCAAAAAAATCGTTGAGAGGTAATTAATATGAAGGAAAATATTGCATTAATTGGATTCATGGGAACAGGAAAAACGAGTATTGGTAGACGGTTAGCTGATAAAATGACAAGATATTTCATCGATGTAGATGATTTAATTGAAAAACAGATAGGAAAGCCAATCTCAAAGATTTTTAAAGAAGGAGAATTAAAATTTAGAACATTAGAGAGGGAAAAAATAAAGTCACTTAGAAACAAAAAAAATTGTGTAATCTCTTGCGGAGGAGGGATTATATTAGACAAAGAAAACATGGAAATTCTTCAACAAATATCAATTATAATATTATTAGAAGCTTCAAAAGAAACAATTCTCAAACATACAATATCTGATGGGAAAGAAAAAAGACCTCTGTTAAATAAAGAAGATCCTTTAAATGAAATTGAAAATATGTTGCGAATAAGGAAGTCTTTATACGATAAATTCGCTTCTTTTCGAATCATAATCGATCATAAAAGTATCGACGAAATAGTTAATGAAATAATAGGAATCTTAGGAAATTAATAACAATGACTTCTGATGAAAACAATAGTAATCCGGATTTTCCAAACAAGAAAATACCTAATGAAAAAGAAATTGATAAAGTTTTCAATGATTTAAAGAAAGAAATAATGAATAAAAGAGAACTTTCAAATTTAAATCTAAAAATTGAAGGATATTATTGTAAATTATGTGGAAAATATGCTTCTTTTAAGAGGGAACCCATTTCTAGGTGGAGAACATGTTCTCATTGTCATATCCCAATTGATCGAAATTGTCGATCCTGTGGTTATTGCTTAAATTGCTTTTTAAATTTAAATGAAGATGCTCAAAAGACTTTAAAATTGTTAAGATTTCTTATTTTGTTTGTTCCAATTTTTTGCAGCCCCTTTTTATATTTCCAAGGTTATTTAAGATTCATCTTTACTGAGTTATTCTTAATTATTCTATTGTCAGGTTTATATTTCTATGCACAATGGTATATAAATGGTCATTCTAAGCGCTATTTCAACAATAAATGGGAATTTGTTATCAAGAATGAGCAATATAAGGATTATTTAGAGCCAAACAGTCGAATACGATATTTAGATGATCATATCATTAAAAATGGACATAAAAATATAGAAAAACGGAAAGAAAAATTAAAAAGGTGGATTGAACCTGATAAAGAATTGTCAAAAGTCCCAGTTCCTGCACATATTCAGAAAAAATCCTTAGAAAATTATAGAGAAGATGATTTGGGTATTGAAAATAAAACAGAAACAATTCTATTTAAGCAAAAAGCTCAATCAAATGGAGGAGAAATGATTTTCAAACTATTAAATTGTCCAAAGTGCGGAGAAGAAATTAAATTCGCTAACTTTTGTCCTTCTTGTAATAGGAAATATTGTCCTGATTGTGGAATTGAAAATATGATTTACAATCGATTGTGCCTTTGTGGATTTATATTTCCAGTGTTAAAAGATGAATTCTTTAAATGGGCTGGAACAAATGAAGTAGAATTTTTAAATAAAGATATGTAAAATTTCGAACAACAAATATATGATAATAAGAACATATACTCCATCTAGTAATTGGTTCTTTTTTTAAAAGAAGCATATTTTCCACAAAATTTATTTAACAATTAAAAAATATATTGTTCTTAGGAACGATGTCAGAATTAAAATTAGATCGAGGATTACAAATAGACCTACATAGAATGCTTGAGGCCTTAGAAAGTTCCACTGATTTGGAAGGAACTGCATTAGTAACTAAAACTGGACTAAGAATTGCAAGTTCGACTCATGCGTCAACAGATATAGACCAGCACTCTGCTTCTCCTGCAACTCTTGTTTCTTTAGCTAATAAAGTTTCTCAAGGTTTAGAATATGGAAATTTAAAACAAATTGTTATTACAGGTGAAGACGGATATAGTATAATTACAACAAGTGAAGAGAGTGAATTTATGCTATTATCTCATAGTAAAAAAGCAACAAAATTAGGATATTACTTTCATCGTCTATCAAAAGCTTTTGGAAAATTGACAGCATTACTTGCAGATATTGAAATTGGTGAAGCTACTTACTAAATGATATATGATTTTGAATTATCCAACTTAAATTTTTTATACAACTTCAAAAAAACAGTAGTATCTTTTGTAATTGGAATTATTTCTTCTAATTTTTCTCTGATAAGAACTTCTACATTACCTTTTTTACCAAAAGTTGACTTAATCTTACCGAATGGCATTTCAGCTTCTAAATTTAAGATAGTATGAGCACCTTCAACAGATAATGCTAAATTTTCAACAATTACACTGGATGTACGATATTTCGCATCTTTAATTTTTCCTTTTTTTATCTTTTCTTTAAACATATATGTTGGTTCTTTCAGAATTCGAACAATTGTGCTGGATCCCATTATTCGTAGAGATTTAGGTGAAAGATCTAACCGACTTAATAGAAGAAATTCTCCTTTTTTTACATATTCTACCCTATCTATCCACAATATTGCATTAAATACTTTTAAATTAGAATTAAGAGATAATGGAACATTTATTTCCTTATTTTTCCAGATATCCTTTCTATATGGATAAATTCTTCCATTTAATGCCATCATACCATGATTTATATTTACATGTTGACCAAATTTTATTGAATGTTTGTATAACGGAAGAATTTTTACTTCAATTTCATAGATTTGGCTTTGATTATAATCAGATTCATTATCAGTTGCGAAAGATCCTCGTGAAATCTGTTCTGGATTTATATCTGATATTGAGATCCCACAACGATCACCTGCTTCTATAAAATTACTTTCTTTTTTCCATTTTTGAATTGAACGTATTTTTCCAGTTAGTTTTTCTGGAAGAATGATTAAATTTTGACCAATTTTAGCTTTACCACTTATCACTGTACCTGTTAAAATTGTACCCTGACCTTTCTTTTTAAAATGATGGTCTATTAGAAATTTAAATGTTTCTTCATTCTGACGAAGAAGATCTAAGTTTTTTATTGTGTCTAATAATTCTTCTTTTAATATCATAAATCCGAGATTAATCTTCGCAGAAACTTCGAAAATTTTATGATTTTTTTCAAATCGTGTACCCTTAATTATTTTTTTTACATCTCTCCGCACTTCAAGAATTCGATCTTTGTCAACTAAATCTATTTTATTTATTAAAATAAATAATTGAGGAACTTTCAGGAGATCTAATATAAGAAAATGTTCCCCAGTTTGAACTTGAGGTCCTTGAAGTGCATCAATAACTAGAAAACCAATATCTATAATATTTGCGCAACTTACTACGCTACGAATCAAATCCGCATGTCCTGGAGCATCTACTAAAGTAACCATATAGTTTTCTAAAGGAAAAAAAGTAAATCCCATGTCTATAGTGATTCCTCTTCTTTGTGCCTGAGAATGCTTGTCTAAACCTGCTGTTGATTCAATTTCTGTTAAACATTTAGCAATTTCAGTTTTTCCAGCATCTATATGACCTAAAAGCCCTACGTGAACAGGTGTTAGATTTTTTTCATCACTCATACTATTCATTTATGAAAATTCTGGCTCCCTTAAATTATTTTAAATAAAAAAACTATATCAACTTAAGAAAAAAAATATGTTGATAAAATATGGGACGAACATTTAAAGAAATATCATGCCCATTCTGTGGAAGAATGGTTAGGGATTCTGATAAATTTTGTATCTTTTGTGGATCTAAAATTCAAAATACTAAGCCTAAAATCGAGAAATCGAAAGAACAAGAATCGATAGAACAAGAAGTAGATAAGGATTTAGGATTTTTAAAAAATCTATCAAAAAAAAAAAAGGAAAAAAATGATTCGGATACACCATTCATGGTAAAAGAAGGATCTCAGGAATCCTTAGAAGATACTGTCTTATCCCTCGAAGAGATTGAAAAGGATAAGAATAAGAAAGGAGACTCAAAGAAAATTGAAAATAAAAAAGTGGAATTACCTGAAGAAATTAAAGATCAGCTTGAATGTAAAATGAAACTTGCAATCATTGAAGATAAAAAGAAGAAATTAAAGGAAAAACTTAAAAACCTAAACGATGACCTTGATGAGGAAAAATATGAATATGATATGGATTATGCTAAAGAGATAAATTTAAAATTAAATGCATTTAAAGTAATTAAAGAAGAATTTAATGAAAAAGAAGAAAAATTAAGGGCGGAACTTGGACCAAAAGGTATGTTCAGAATTGATGAATTAGAAGAAGAACTCGAAGTCCAACGTGAACAATTAATTGAGTTGAAAAGAGCTTTTAAATATCATAAAGTAAAAAAAGATGTTTATGAACAATTAAGAATGGAATATTCTACTGTATTTAGAGAATCTGAAAAAGAACTCAATGATTTACGAGCCAATATTATTCGATGGTTATCTTCGGAAAAAACAGTTAAAAATAGATTAGAAAATCGTATTCGCCTTTTACAAGGACGTTATAAAACTAGAGAAATCGATGAGGATGAGTTTAAAAGTCAAAAAAAAGAAATTAAGAATGAAATAGACCGAGCTTATCAGCGAGTTAAAATTTTGGAATTGTATACCAGAACAAAGAGAAAAAGATTTTTAACTGAAAATAAACGACCAAAATAATTTTAATTATTTAAATTATTATTAACAATGATAAACTATGCGAAAAATTATGATTAGTATTATTTATTTATTAGGATCCTTAGCTTTTCTCGCATTAGGCTTAACTTTTGGTCAGAATCAATTAATACAAAAATATTTCTCTGATATGGTCGGATCCTAAAAAAAAAAATTATTCCATATAATTATGGCTTTTTTCCCGTTTCGGAGGTCTTTTTGGGCCAAAATCTCTAAATTTTGAATATTTTTCATTTTTGTCTTTCAATTTTTTATAATCTTTATTATGTTTTTTACATAAAGCTACTTTTCTTGTCTTTTTATTACTTTGTTTTAATTTCCAAGTCAATTTGGAAAGATGCCCTTCCAAATTAGATTGAGCAATGTGATGTGTCGCCTGGAGAGTACATCCGCTCACATAACATGTTTCTTTTGAGCTTTTTATTCCCATAGGTTTAGTTTGAGTTATTTTTTTTTGATGTTTCGGATTTTTAGATGGCATTTAAGGTCACTCCAATCATTATAATTTAATCGATTACTATTTCAAATTAATGGATTCTATTAATTTTGACCATCGTTTAATTCTCAAAAAATTAAACCAATTTCAACCAAAAAAATTAGACATCCCAGAACTTAAAAAATCCGCAATTTTAATTCCAATTTATCCTAAATCTAAAAGTTTTCAAATTCTAATGACCGCACGCTCAAAAAAATTGAACCATCATAGAGGTGAAATGAGTTTTCCAGGTGGAAAATTTGATACATCAACAGATATTACATTAAAAGATACAGCATTACGAGAAACTTACGAAGAAATTGGAATCCATAAAAGAAACATAGAAATTTTGGGAAGTTTAGATGATTTTCCGACTTTTACGGGATACACAATTCGACCTGTCATTGGGATAATAAAGATTCTTAAAAAAACTGATTTTAAAATCAATCATAATGAAGTTTCTGATTTGATTAGAATTCCAATAGAATTTCTTGTACAAGAGAATTTGTTTACTGAAATCCCTTTTTCCAACAAATCAGGAAAAAAAATTTTTGTTTTAAGTTTTAATTATATTGACCCAATGTCAAAGAACCAATTCACAATTTGGGGAGCCTCAGCTCATATTTTAGCAAGATTTCTAAAAAGAGTTTATAATCTTGAAGTTACAAGCGATAATTATCATCGTCCATCATTAATTGAAATTAATGAATTTAAAAAAAAAAATTAATTTTAAAAAGATTTATATTTTGAAAATTTTTCCAGTTTCGGGAGTTTCTGCCATATATCCTAATTTAGAGATGTTTGAGGCAAATTCTTTCATAACTTCTTCATCTCCATGCACACAAAATACTTTTTTATCAGATTTGAATTTTAAATTGTTTAAAAATTCAATTAATCCTGATTTTCCTGCGTGTGAGCTGAAATCAAAATGATTTATTTGAGCTTTTACTTTAATTTCTTCATGTGTGTTCTTATCAATATACACACCTTTTTCCAGTAAAATTTTTCCTGGTGTCCCATCTACTTGATAAGAAACTAAATTGATGGCATTATTATCTCCATTTATGATGTTTTCTGCATAATAACGAGCAGTTCCACCTTTTAACATTCCAGATGGTGCAATAATTATTCCCGATTCTGATGATGCTTTTCTTCTTTCATAATCGCGTTTTTGTTGATCTATGAAATGGATTTTTTTCATGGAATCTACGAATTTTTTTGGATTTTTCAACATTTCTGAAAAGGAAATATAAATTTTGGAGATTCTTCGTGCCATTCCATCTAATGTAATGCGAGAATTTCCTTTATTATTATTTTTTGTCAATACCAAAGCAATTTCTTGACTTCTAGATACGCCAAATGCAGCATTTAGCACAATTCCTTCATTATCTAATACATCATTAACACATTTAATAAAAGACTCTTCAGTTTTATTTCTTGGATCGTGATCAGTTGTTCCATACGTTGTTTCAGTAATAATGACATCAATTAAAGGAATTTCTAAGGGGTCAACGCCTTTTAATAATTGAGTTTCTGTTGTATTAATATCCCCAGTGTATAAAATATTCTTTCCATCCATTTCGACCAATATCATTGCACTTCCAGGAATATGCCCTGCATTATAAAGAGTTATCCAAGTATTACTTCCAATTTTCCTTTTCTGTCCATATTTTAAAAACTGAGTATATTTTCTCATTTTATATAATTCAGATTTGTGAAAAGGTAGATATCCTGAAGTAATTTTAAGCATATCATGTAAAAGGATTTCAGATATCCGATATGTTAATTCAGTACTATATAATGGAACTGAACCAGAAATATAAAAAAGCGGGATACCTCCACAGTGATCTACATGAGAATGGGATAAAACTATACCAGATAGCTTTTTTCCACTAACGTGTTCTGGAAAAACTTCTTCTCCTTCCATTTTTTTCCCATAATCGCATAGAACTGCATCTTCTGTATCTTCTGATTCTATTAATACTCCACTTCTTCCTACTTCTCCACATGCCCCTAAAAAGCGAATTTTTACCATTTTAAATACACTAAAATTAAATGCACGAAAATTTAAGATGTTTTGGAATTCCTTTTTTAAGATCCCTCAATAAATATCAATTATGGGTTATAATAATAAGGATATTGAAATTGGAATTATTGGAGGATCTGGTGCTGATATTGATCTTGAAGATGTTAAGGCTGTTAAAATCTATACTCCTTATGGAGCTCCTTCAGACCTAATAAAAATTGGAAAGTTCGGAGATAAAAAAGTCGCTTTTTTAGAGCGTCATGGTCCGAAACATATTCTTCCACCACATTCAATAAATTATAGGGCGAATATATGGGCGATGAAAGAACTTGGAGTAAAAAGGATTTTTTCACCATGTGCTGTAGGGGGATTAACTCCAAAATCTGATAAAGGAGTATTTGTAGTTGTAGATCAATACATTGATAGAACAAACGGTCGCAATCAAACTTTCTATGATGGTGGAGAAGTATGTCATATTAGTCAAGCAGATCCATTTTGTCCTGAAATGAATAACTTACTTTATAAGACAGGTATAGATCTTGGTTTAAATATCGCTAGTGGTGGAACATATGTATGTGTAAATGGCCCACGATTCTCAACTCGAGCGGAATCTCGAATGTTTGCCCAATGGGGTGGGGATGTTATCGGGATGACTGTATTTCCGGAAATTGTATTAGCTGCTGAAATGAATATGTGTTATTCATCAATTGCAACTGTAACAGATCTTGATTGTTGGGCGAGCGAATGCCCAAATTGCGGAATTGTCATGTATGGAGATAAATGTCCAAAATGTAGTGGTCCAATTAAACCAATGGTAGTTTCTATTGAAGAAGTAATTGAAACAATGAATCAAAATATTGACAACCTACGGAAAATAATCAAAAATGTTATTCCTAAAATTCCTTCAGAAAGAGGTTGCCACTGTTCTCATAGAAAAGATGGTGCAATTTTTTAAATATCATTTTTATTATTATTTCATAATATTTCATGGGAGTCAGAAAGAAATGTGTTCAAAAATAATTAATTCAGACGAATATATGAACGTAATTAGTGTACCAACGGAAGGAATCAAGAATTTTGAAGAAAAAGAAGATGGAAATAATAAAGTATATCAAAATTTATATTCTGATAATAGATTTAAATCGCTTTTAATTCCCGAAGAATCATTAAAAAAAAGAATTCAAGAATTAGCACAGTTAATAGTCAAGAAAGTGGATAATAAAGATAGAATTGATTTTTTAATAGTTTTAACTGGGGCTTTTATCTTTGGAGCAGATTTAGGTCGTGAAATTTACAAAATTAGCGGGATAGAAGTTTTTTTTCATACAGTTAAACTTTCTACTTATCAAGATGAAATCAAAAGAGAAGGAGAAATAAATCGCCAGGTAAAGTTTGAATTAAAACCTACTGATATAGAAAAGCGTGATATAATAATTATTGAAGATATTGTTGATCAAGGATTCACTCTTAACGCACTTTTGAATTATCTAGTTAAAAAAATGAAAGTAAATTCTGTGAAAATATGCACTCTTCTTTTAAAAAATCTGGATAATCCATCAAAAGAGGTTAAACAATCAAGAAAATACATCGAGAGCCATCTTACTTTTATTGGATTTACTGTTCCAGATATTTGGGTAGCAGGATATGGCATTGATGCATCCAATGATTTCAGATCCCTTCCTTTCATAATTGGGGTAAATAAAAAATTCTATCTCTCAAATTGAAAGTTTTTTTAATTTATTTTAGATTTTTAGAACTATGAATAATTTAATTGATATATTGGACGAAGAAATATCAAAAGATCAATTTAAAGAGTATTTAGTGAATAGAAATAAAGAATGGATTAAAAAAAAGAATGGATCATCATCAATCAATGGTTCTTTACGTGCAGTCATTTTAGGTTGCATAGATTCTCGAGTACCCATTGAAAAAATTTTCCAATCTAAACCAGGAGAATTACTTGTTCTTAAAAATGCAGGTAATATTATAACATTAGATGTTTTAAGATCAATTTTAGTGGCAATATATGAGCTTAATGCAAAATTTATAGTTATTATGGGGCATACTGATTGTGGTATGGCAATTCTTGATAATGAGAAAAAGATAATTCATATAAAGGAAAAATTGGGTAATAATTTATTAGAAACTTTAGAAAAAATAGGAAACAAGGATCCTTTAGATTGGTTTGGTTTCTTTAACCAAGGAAAATGGAACGAAAACGCTAAAGAACAAGCACAAACTCTTAAAAATTTTTTAGATGAAAATATTCCTAAAGAGAATCAGCCAGAAATTATAACTGCATTATATGACATAGAATCAGGGAAAGTTGTATTTTTATAGATTTTTTTTTAAGTTGAAAATCAATAATAAGGGATAAAAAATGAAAATAATTCTTAAAAATGCGAATATAATTGACGTTGAGGACCAATCTATTAAATTGAGAAATATTATTATAGATAATGGAGAAATTATAGACATTCTACCTATAACTGAGCAAATTTCAGAAAGTGAAGATATAATTGATTTAAAAGAACAGTATGTTTCACCAGGTTTTATCGAAGCGCATCTTCATATTGAATCCAGCATGATGCCGCCTTTAGAATTTGTAAAATACGCTGTAAAACATGGTACTACATGTGCATTAGTTGACCCTCACGAGATTGCAAATGTTTCCGGCAAAGAAGGAATTAAATCTTGGATAGATCAAGCTAAGATAACTCCAATGGACATATATATTGGAATTCCTTCTTGCGTTCCTGCGACCCATTTAGAACACTCTGGTGCTACAATAAGTGTTACAGATATCAAAGAGCTTTTAAAAATTGATTATGTTTATGGTTTAGGTGAAATGATGAATTTTCCAGGGATCATTCATGGGTTTGGAGATGCAAGAGAAAAAGTAGATGCTGCAATTACTGCAAGAAAACTTGTTGATGGACATTGCCCAGGAGTAAGTGGAAAGGATTTATCATCTTACATTACTAACGGTAAAAATGATGGTATTGTTAGAATAATGACTGATCATGAGTCCACTACTACATCAGAAGTTATAGAAAAAATTAATGCAGGAATGTTTATATCTCTACGTTATGGAAGTGCAACAAGAGATTTGGATCGAATTCTTCCAGATTTAATTGAGGCAGGCATCGATCTTCAGAAAATTATGCTCTGTTCAGATGATTTATCACCCTCCGAATTGTATCAAAGAGGACATATAAATAGAATCATAAAACAAGCCCGAGATATAATTTTAGAGAAAACCAGAATGTCAGTAGAACAAGCAACATGTAAAGCAATATCTTTAGCTACTTTAAATCCTGGTAAATACATTGAACCTTTCTTAAAGCTAACAAATCGACTACCTATTGGAAAAATTTCAAAAGGATATAAAGCGAATCTTGTCGTTTTTAAATCCTTAGAATCGATTGATATTTCATATGTATTATTTAATGGAGATATTGTAGTCAAAGATAATTCACTGCAGAATGAAATGCCATCATATGATTATTCAAAATTCCTTAATAGTGTCAAAATCACCAATAAAATTACTACAGATGACTTTATTATACCCTATAATGGAAAAAAACAGTCTGTTCAAACAAATATCATACAGACTACCCCAATCAGCTTAATCACTAGACGCGTACAAATTAAAATGCCAATTATTGAGATAAATGGTCAAAAACAAATCGTATCTAATCCAAATGAAGATATATTAAAAATTGCAGTTTTTGATAGACATCACAAGACTGGATCTCATAGTATAGGCTTAATTAAAGGAATTGGAATTAAAAAGGGAGCAATTGCTTCAACTGTTGCGCATGATAGTCATAATTTAATTATTGTAGGAACAGATGATGAATGTATGGCAAAAATCGCAAATATAATGAGAGAAAGAGGTGGTGGAATGGCATCCCTTAAGAATGATATTTTAACATATTTCCCTCTTCCAATAGCGGGGTTAATGTCGTCCGACCCAATTGAAAAAATTGTAGAAAATTATAATAATGTCAAAAAATCGGCTAGAGAAATGGGAAGTTCTCTCGAAAACGTGTTCATGACAATGAGTTTTATGGCATTAGCAGTTATTCCAGAAATAAAGATTACTGACATGGGAATAGTAGATGTAAATTCATTTAAGCTTATCGACCTTTTCGATAACAAAAATTAAAACACATATGATTCATATGGAGAAATTTCATTTTTTATCAGAGATATACACAATTAGGAGCAAGTGAAACTTGAAAAATAAAACTAAGAATATAATAATTTTTGCATGTATTTTTGCGTTCGGATTTTTATTAGGAATTAGTTTTTCTTATATTAATCAATATATTCAACAAATAGCGGGATAATTATGGTGTTTTTATGAAGCAGAAAACTGGAAAAAAATATTTAAGAAATAAAACTCAAGCATCTACATTTATATTTTGGTTATTATTCGGATTTTTTGGAGGATCAATGATTGGTGGTTTAATTTTTCAAGATTCCCAAGAAAATGTAATTAAATTATCAATGGTTTATTCAAGCGAAAAAGCTTCATGGATTTCTGAATCCTCTGGCTTATTTCAGAAATATTGGGAAGAAAAACGCCAAACAGATCCATCTTTAAAACCAATTAATCTTGATTTTCAACCTTATGGTTCAGGGGATTCATTAATTTCATTATTAAATGAAGAAATTAAACCTGTAATTTGGTCCCCAGCTTCAAATATATGGGTTCCTCTTTTAAATGCAAAATGGTCACAAATTAACTATGGTAATAAAATAATTGCTCCTAATTTCACGCGTTTAATATATTCTCCTGTAGTAATCGCAGTTTGGGAGGAATTTTACAACTCTTATCCATTTAATGGTTTTAATGAGCTACATGATCTCATTAAAGAAAACCCCGATCTTATTAAAATGGCACATACAGATCCTAGAGCTTCAAATAGTGGATTTATGGCAACGATAATGATGGTTAGTGGATATTTAAATATGGATCCTTCAAAAATAACAATAGATAATATTTCCGATAATGATGTAATAAACTGGATGAGAGTAATTGAAAGTTCCGCAATATTTTATGGAAAATCCACAGGATTTCTTGGAAAATACATGAGAGACCAAGGTCCTGAAGCATTACAGATTGCTATTTTATACGAAAATTTAGTACAAGATTATTGTATCCCCGCTGAAGAGAAATATGGGCAAAAAATAAGAGCTGTTTATCCAATTGAAGGTTCACTTTATTCCGATCATCCTTTTTGTATTTTAAATGCAGATTGGATAACAGCAGAGCAGAGAATGGTGGCCGATGAATATCTTTCCTTCTTAGGAAGGGATGATATGATTAAAAAGGCAATTTCAACAGGATTTAGACCAATAAACAATTCTCTTTTAGAAGATCCGACTATATATGAAACCTACAATCAATCTTTTAATGAAGAACACGGAGTGATTTCTGATCCATCGCTAATATTAGAGTTATTTCCTCCAACTGATGGAACTGTAATTGCCAGAATTCCTGATTTATGGTTATTAACAAGAAATAAAGATTAGACAGGAAATGAATTGAATATGACAATATCTACCGAATTTAATAAAGAAAAAAGAAAAAAACCAATTCTAATTCGATTAGAGAGATATTTTTCTAAAAAGGAATTCAAAATCGCTTTAGAAGTTATTGTAATTGGTTTTTTTATAATTATTATAGCAGCACCGATCATTAATATTCTCTCAAATGTAATTGATAATGTTGGTGAAATTCGGGAGAGACTTTTTGAAGACAAATTGCTTGGAAATCTTGAATGGAAGAATATTCAAAGTGCTTTATGGGAATCATTTTCCATTGCTTTCATTGCTGTTGGAATTGATATAATTATTGGTTTCCCAATTGCAATTGTATTAACACGAGGGGATTTTCCAGGTAAGAAGCTTTTAGATGGATTTGTAGATCTTCCCATGGCGGTTCCCACCAGTGCTTTGGGTTTTTCAATTATGCTATTTTGGGCTATTTTCAAAGTTACTCCAGGAAAAATATTACTAATATTTGTCCATATTGCTTTTACATATCCCTATATCGTAAGAAATCTAAAAATTGCAATTGAAAAAGTAAATCCTCTTTTAGAAAAAGCAGCAATGACACTTTCTGCGCCAAAATTAACAGTTTTTAAGACAATTTCATCCCCCCTAATCAGAGAAGGCTTAATTGCAGGGGCAATATTAGCATTCACTAGATCTTTAGGAGAAACAGGAGCTACAATGATTTGTGCGGGATTGATAGAAACAGCACCAATTATGGTTGTTGGATTGCGCAAACAAACATATTTCTCAAGTGCTTCATTTCTCTCATTAATTCTAATATTAATTTCGCTTTGTTTGCTTATTATTGTTAAACTTATTGCCCGGAGAAATGTAGCTCAAAAAGAATTTTGGCAAATTCATCTAAGTTGGGAAAAATTCTTATCAAAACCTATCTTTACACGAGGAATAAAAATAGTAAGTGGCTTATTGATGCTAATTTTCATATTAATACCATCATTTTACATTGTTACTCAAATTGCACCTCAAATACTCCGGACTGAATTATTTGGAGCTGACCATAAGTGGGCACATTTATGGATTGCACTTGTGAATTCTTTTCAAATAGGATTTATTGTTGTGATTATAGATGTATTGATTGGGTTACCATTTGCTTTTATATTAACAAGAGAGAATTGGGGGAAAATTCAAAGCATAATGGATACAATATTGGATATTCCATTAACCATACCAAGTGCTGCCTTGGGATTTGCAGTGTTCATGTTTTGGGGACCCGCCGGACTTAATTTTGCTCAACCTGGTTTTTTAATGATAATATTTGTTCATATGACTTTTACTCTTCCTTATGTTGTTAGACCTATAGCAGCAACAATAAAAACATTGAAAAGTGGACATGAAGAAGCAAGTGCAACTTTGGGGTCGGCACCTCTTACCACTTTTAGAAAAATAACTCTCCCCGCAATAAAAAATGGGATAATTGCAGGTATGATTGCAGCATTTACTAGAAGTTTGGGGGAGACTGGAGCTACATTAATTGTGATGGGACCAGATAGAACAATTCCAGTCCTTATTGTAGATTGGGTAGAAGCAAATGCCTTTCCTTCTGCTGCATTTGCAAGCGTTTTAGTTATTTTGTTAAGCGCGGTCCTACTTTTCTTATTACGAATTATTTCCCCTTCAAAAAAAGAAGGTTTATGAAAATATGGAGTCAACGATATGCCAGATATATTACTAAAAAATATGACAAAAACCTTTGATCAAGGTCGAGTAATAGCAGTATCCGAAGTAGATTTGACAATAAGCGATGGTGACTATGTTTTCATATTAGGACCCAGCGGTTGTGGTAAAACTACGTTGCTAAGAATGATTTCTGGCTTAACTCAGCCGACATTTGGAAGCATTCTTTTAAATGGATTGGATGTCACAAATAACCCTCCACAATCAAGAAGTATTGCTTTTGTTTTCCAAGATTTTAATATTTTTCCAATAAGTGTTTGGGAAAACTGTACATATGCACTAAATGTGCAAGGATATGATGAAAATTATATTATTGAGCAAGGAGAAAAAGCTTTAAAAATTGTAGGCTTAGAAGATCGCGCAGATGAAATACCAATTGGATGGGGTAATGGAGATTTACAAAGAATTGGAATTGCACGGGCTATTTGCAGTGGAGCAAAAATTCTGATCATGGACGAACCTTTAGGATCATTAGATCCAAAAATCAGCGCCGAATTTAGATGGGAACTTAGAAATATAATTAAAGATT
>JAUWMK010000200.1 GCA_030613185.1 Promethearchaeum sp. | reverse complement strand
GAATTATTAACAATCATGAATTGCCTGGATTGGCTGTGGGAATTGTTAAAGGAAATAAAATATTATTCGCGAAAGGTTTTGGTGTATGTCATTTAGAAAGTCAAGAACCAATTACTCCGAATACAAATTTCCATTTATGTTCTATTTCGAAAACATTCGTAGCCACAAGCATTATGCAACTTACAGAATCAGGAAAAATTCAACTCACAGATCCAGTTGTTAAACATCTCCCTTATTTTACTGTCAATGATCCATCTTTTAACAAAATTACAATAAAACAGATGTTGAATCATGTTTCACGTATGCCAGATTTGGAAGACGATGGCTATGGGTGGGAAAATCCTGATTTTGATGAAAAAGCATTAGAAAATTATGTGAGGAGTATAAAGAATCTAAAATTACTCACTCATTCTGAGCCTACTTTTTCGTATAGCAATATTGCCTATGAAATTTTAGGTGATCTTATTTCAAAAGTGTCTGGGATCTCATTTGAAGAATATGTGCGAAGAAATATATTTGAGCCTCTTGAAATGGAACAGAGCACATTTCTTTTAGCGAGTTCTCCTCCAGAAAATGAAGCCCTTCCTCATGTTCACCTACCTCATACATGGGTTCCAGATCAACAATACCCATATAATAGAGCTCATGCACCAAGTTCAACTCTCCATTCTAATATCTATGATATGTGTAAATATATGCAAATATGTCTAAATCGAGGGTCATTAAATGGAAATCAACTTTTGAAAAGCTCCAGTTTTGATCAATTATGGAATAAAGATTTTAATACAAATTCTCAGAAATCTCATAATGCTTATGTAGGATTAAGTTGGTTTAGTGGGGATTTCAAAGGACATTCCTGTTTTAGTCATTCGGGGAGCGATCGGGGATTTCAGTCCAATATTCTTCTTTTTCCTCAAGATTCTTTAGGAATAATATGTATGATAAATGCTTATCCTTCCCCAGAATGGGCGATAACATCAACAATTCTTAATATTATATTTGATGAAGTTTTAAATCTCGATAATTTATGCATTCCGATCACATATCCAATAGGTAAGGTGTTAATGAAATCAGGGATTGATGCAGCACTGGAATTATTTACTCAACTGAAAACTTCTCAGGTAAAGAAATATTATTCTGACCCCCAACAGTTTCTTTTCTTAGTTTTTGTGTTAAAAAATATATTAAATATGCCAATAGAAGCAAAAAAGATACTCGATTTAGCAGTTCAAGAATTTCCTGATTCAAAAGAAGTAAAACAAATGGGGCAAAGCCTCCAATAATAATATTTTTTTTTCATTTTTTAATTGGAGATAAATACATCATGAAAATCAAAAAAGTAGAATTGCGACAAATAGAAATTCCTTATGTCGAGCCATTTCAGGTAAGTAAATGGACTGAAATTACAAAAAAGACTAATATTGTGAAAATTGAAACTGAAGACGGTTATATTGGTTGGGGTGAAACGGATTCTTTTGAACGCCCATGGTATAATTATGAAACTGTGGAAGGGAATTGGTATATTTTAAATAAATTTATGATTCCCTCAATTCTTAATAAAGAATTTACAATGGAAACGTTATATTCAAAACTTAACTGGATTCAAGGAAACTTAATGGCCTATGATGCCATTGCTGAAGCAGTCGCTGATATTTCTGCTCAACAAGCAAATATTTCATTAGCCACTTTCTTAGGTGGAACTCTTGCTAAAACTAAAAGTGGAATAAGTTTGGGAATTCAAAAAAGTACTGATTATTTGATTGAAAAAATTCATAAAGCCAATGAACAAGGATATCAACGAATTAAGTTGAAAATAAAACCTGGAAAAGATATCGATGTAATAAAAAAAGTTAGAGAAGAATTTCCGGATGTTGGTCTAATGGTTGATGCAAATTCCGCTTATACTTTATCAGATAAGCATATTCATTCATTAAAAGAAATGGATCAATACGGTTTGATGATGATAGAGCAACCATTTCTGGACTATGAATTTGTTAGTTCGGCAAAACTTCAACAACAAATAAAAACACCAATCTGTCTTGATGAGAGTATCCATACAATAGGTGATTGTCAAGTTTCCAATGCGTTGGGGAGTTGTGAAATAATAAATATTAAAGTTTCTCGTGTGGGCGGACCATTAAAAGCTAAAAATATTCATGATTTTTGTAAAGAACATAATATTCCTGTTTGGTGTGGCGGTATGCGCGAGTGTGGAATTGGAAGAGCAATCAATCTTGCGGTTTCAAGTTTACCTAATTTCACACTTCCAGGAGATATATCTGGAACTGACATTTATTTTGATGAAGATATTATTGAAGAGCGATTTGTTTTAAATAAGGATGGGACAATGGATATTCCGACTGGAAAAGGAATAGGAGTTCATGTTTTAGAAGATCGACTTGAGAAATTTTCTTTACGATTTAAATCCTTTTCTTAAGATTTTTTTTAAATAACTTGAATACGGGGTAATAAGATGTACGATATTTTAATAACAAATGGAAAAATTATTGATGGAACAGGAAACTCTGGTTATATCTCAGATTTAGCTATAAAAAATGGAAGAATCATTAAAATTGAGCAAAATTTAAATCAGGAAGCAAACATCAAGATTGATGCTTCAGATCAAGTTGTATGTCCTGGATTTATTGATGTTCATTCTCATTCTGATTATATTATTCCCTTTTATGGAGGTGTTGATTCTAGTGTTTTTCAAGGAATAACAACTGCTATAGTTGGTAATTGTGGAAAAGGGTTGGCACCAATAGATGATGAACAACGTATTCAATTAAAATCAATGTTTAGTATGATAAATCCCCAAGAAAACCTTTCATGGTCAACTTTCTCAGAATATTTAGAAGAAATGGAAAAGCGTTCTTGTCCTATTAATACAGGCTTTTTGCTTGGGATGAATAATGTTGTTATTGCAGGAAAAGGTTATGAAAATAAACCTCTTCAAGAAGAAGAATTCAATAAAATGGTTGAAATTATCGAAAATGCTATGAAATCTGGAGCATTTGGAATGAGTATGGGTCTTTTATATCCTCCCCACAGTTATCTTTCTAAAGAAGAAATTATTTCTCTTTGTAAAAAAATGAATCCTTACCATGGGATCATAAGTGCACATATAAGGAGCGAAAGTGAAACTGTCATTGGAGCTGTTAAAGAATTCATAGAAATTGTTAGTAAGTCCAATATTCGTGGTCAATATTCTCATGCTAAAGTTATGGGAAATTCTTTTTGGGATTTGAGTTCTGATATTATTCATTTAATCGAAGATGCAAATGCTAAAGGATTACAAATTTACTATGATTCATATCCTTATATTCGAAGTGGGGATCAAATTGAAGGTTATTTGCCTCCATGGCTATTTGAAAATGGCCCTAAACATGTATTGACGCATATTCAAAATCCTTTAATCCAGAAGAAAATTAAAGATTCAATATTGACTGGTATCAATGGGTGGGAAAACTCTATTGGATTTAATGGATTTGAAAATGTTTATATTATGAGTCCTCAATCAGATAGGTGGGAAACGTATAAAGGAAAATCTATTGCTGAAATATCTTCATTATCAAGCACAAAAGATGAATGGGAAACATTTTTTCAAATTGTACTAGATGAAGGGTTAGGACTCCAAGTAACTTGTGAAGATCAGAGTGAAATTAATATTAAGAAATTTCTGCTTAATCCCCTTCAAATGGTCGGTACCGATGGTGTTGGAGCACCTATAACTGATATGCAATTACATCCCAGATATTATGGGACTTATCCAAAATTATTTAGGAAATACGTAAGAGAAGAAAAAATTCTTTCACTAGAAGATGCTATTAGAAAATGCACGGCACTACCAGCACAGCACTTCCACATTCGTGAACGAGGTTCAATAAAAGTGGGAAATTGGGCAGATATTGTAGTTTTTGATCCTATGATCATCGACGAGAAAGTGAGTTATAATAGTAGAAATCAATTTCCAGTAGGAATTTCAAATGTAATTGTAAACGGAATTTCAACTTTGCTTAATGGAGTTAGAACTGAAAATCATCCCGGCCATGTTTTACGACATGAATTACCAAAATAAAGGAATTTGGAAAAAAAAAAATTCTCTATAATATTCGCTTTAATTCGTCAATAGAAGGATTGATTGGTTCTCTTAATTGTATATTATTTAAAATACAATTGATATCTTTAAATCCTGTTCCCGTTATTGGAATTATTACTACATCACTTGGATCAACTGTTCCATCATAAGCTAGTTGTTCTAGACCTGCTAGAGCTGCGGTTCCTGTAGGTTCTCCAAATATTCCTTCATATTTTGCACACTCAGAATGTGTTCTAATAATATCTTCTTCACCAACAGAAACTGCTTCTCCTTGGCTCTCATATAAAGTTTCCAATGCTGAATCAGCGTCCCAAGGATGGGGATCTGCCAACCCATTTGCTATTGTTTTTGGAGTAAAACTCCAATCCTTAAAATCCAATGGATTGCTTCTTTTATTAAATGATTCTACAATTGGAGAACATTGTTCTGATTGTACGGCTACCATCTTTGGAACAGATTTGATAAAATCCAATTTTTCAAATTCCTTAAAACCTCGGAAAATACCTGATATTAATCCTCCACTTCCTGTAGGACAAAAAATCCAATCTGGGATATTATAATCTAATTGGTCACACAATTCAAAAGCCAAACTCTTCGTTCCTTCAAATTGAAAAGGGTTAAAAGGACCAAAAGAAGGACAAGGTGTCCAACCCATAGTATGATATGCTTCTTTGAAAAGTGATATGGATGAATCAACACCTTCATGTAAATTTTTAACTCGTATCACTTTCGCCCCTAAAAGAGTTATTTGTGCCAATTTTCCAAGAGATGCAATTTCTGGGACGAAAACCACCACATTTTGTTTTGCTTTCGCTCCAAATGTGGCTAAAGCAGCTGCTGCATTCCCAGATGATGCTGCAGATAATGTTTTGGATCCAAATTCTTTTGCTTTTGATACGCCTATAGATATTGGGCGATCTTTAAAGCTTCCTGAGGGATTTTGATTTTCCAATTTAAAATAAAGATTTTTTAATCCCAAATTCTCTGATATTCTTGTAGATTTTATTAAAGATGTCCCGCCGGTGCCTAATTGAATAATATTTGATGAATTTCTAATGGGAAAAAATTCCATATATCGATCATGGTTAAATGTTCGTTTTAGGAGAAGAGATTTTGTAACAACCTCCTTCAAGAGTTCATAATTGAAGTTTATTCGCAATCGAAAACCGCAACCACAGTTTTTTGAAATAAACTCTTGTTCATGTACCGTTTTCTTACATTTTGGGCATTTTAACAAAGGATCATAAAATGTCTTTGTATTTTTCTCCATATTTAATTTTTCACTTATTTCTAAATTATTCCTACCTTTTTATTAGTTTCTTTAATTAAATCATCAATTTGTGGAACTAAAGAATGAATTTCATTCCAATAATTCTCAGAATCATACCATTGACGGTTCAATTCATCTAAAGTTTTGCCTTGTTGTTCAATCCAAGTAAAGTATTTAAGATTGTGAATTCTACGTTTATCAACATAACTTAATTCTAATAGATAATCAGTTTTAATTCCTAGAATATGAGAATAGTAATCTCGCACTGCATTAGAATTTGTATAGTTTCCGTTTAATGTGCCTTGTTCCTGCAATCGAGATTGGTACATTTCCATAGAATCGGTAAATACTGTCATAATTAAATCATTTTCTGACATTTCATAGTATTTTGCCATTTTAATTGCCATAATCATATTTGCGATACTTGAAATTCCTAAGAGGTGTAATTGATCGATAAGAGATTGCTCAACTCCAATACTTAGTAAATATTTATGTCCTTCTGGTTCATTAAACAATCGCATTATTGCAATACAATCATTGTCATCAACAGCGACAACTAAATCTGTATTTTTTGTATTATGAATCCAAGGTACATGTTTATCTCCAATTCCTTCGATTCTATGTCCACCATATCCATTGTTAAGCAAGGTTGGACATTGTAGGGCTTCTCCGGCTAAAATCTTTGAACGAGGGTATCTTTCTTTTAGATAATCCCCGGCAGCCAGTGTTCCTGCGGATCCGGTTGTCGAAGTAATTCCTCTAAAATTATTTCCCTTCAATTCTTTATGAAGAACTTCCTCCATTGCATGCCCGGTTACCTCATAATGCCACAAATGATTGGCAAATTCATCAAATTGATTAAAGATGACAATTTCTCCCTTTTGACCCCGAGGGCTAGCCATCAATTCATGACATTTATCATAAATTTCCTTCACATTACTTTCACAACCTGGAGTAGAAATAACTTCCCCAGCAACTTTTTTCAACCAATTGAATCTCTCCTGACTCATTTCTTCAGGAAGAATAGCAATTGATTCACAAGCAAGTAAGGTTGAATTATACGCACCCCCCCGACAATAATTTCCTGTTGATGGCCAAACTGCTTTTTGAGAAATTGGATTAAATTGTCCAGTAATAAGACGAGGAACTAAACATCCATAAGTAGCACCAACTTTATGAGAACCTGTAGGAAACCATTTTCCAACCAAGGCGATTATTCTGGCTTTGACTCCAGTTAAGGATTGTGGAAGTTCAATGTAATTTGGGAGTTCATTGAATCCTCCCCCTTTTGAGATAGGTTGATTTTTCCAGTTAATTCTAAATAAATTTTGACTTTTAACATCCCATAAACCAATTTCTTTTAGTTCATTTTGAATTTTTATTGGTGTGAATTTCATAGGATTTTTCATTTGTTCAAAAGTTGGCAAAACAATATTGCGTTCTTTCAGTCTTTGAATTGTTCCTTCTAATTGTTTTGATTTAATTGTTAAATCGATCATAGTAACAATTAATTCAAAACCCTATATATTTATTTAGTTATAAATAGAAGATGAAAATATTGGACGAAATCTAAACTTATATATTTAAATTCTGATGATTAAATTCTCTAATAATAAATTTTCATAAATATTTAAGAATAAAAATTGTAATAAAAGTGAAATTAGAAATTATTATCTAGTAATATTTTAATATGAGCAAGGAAAATATATATATAATATGATAGATTTTCGTCGAATTCGAAAAACAGGTGGTTCTACTTATATTGTTACATTACCCAAAAAGTGGGTAAATTTTCATAAAATAAAACCTAATCAAAATCTTGAATGCATTATTCAAAAAGATGGAAATTTATTAATTAATCCTTTTCAAACACCTGAATTTCGTAGAGTGCAAAAAACTGGAGGATCATCACTAATAATTAGTTTACCAAAAGAATGGATAAAGGCAAATAATCTTAAAGAGAAGCAAGAAATTGCCCTAATTTCTCAAGAAAATGGTATGATGGTTCTTAATTCCCATGTTCAGCTAGAAAAAGAAAATCTGATAAAAAAAATTCAAGTAGATAATAAAACAAAACCTAATTTCCTGTTGAGAATGCTAATTGGGAGCTATGTCATGGGTTTTGCTGCAATAAATATTAGTTCAGAAAAAGAATTTCCATCACAATGTAGAGACGTAATCATAAATTTCACAAGAATGATAATTGGGATGGAAATTATTGAAGAAACATTGAATACAATTAATCTTCAAGAAACTATTGATATTAATGATAAATTGTTTGAGAAAGGAATAAAACGAATGGAAATTCTTGTAAAATCTATGCAAAAGGATATAATTAATGCTATTGAATCAAATAATCGAGATTTAATAGTTAAAGTGATTTTGCGCGATGATGAAATTAATAAATTGCATCGCTTAGTGAGAAGGCAAATGAATCGAATTATTCGTAATGTAAAAATTCCCTATTATTCTAATATTTCTATTTCTACACTTAAGCAAAACTTTCTGATTAGCCAAAATATTGAAAGAATTGGAGATCAAACCGCAAATATAGCTAGAATATTTAAAAATCATTATATTTCTTTCAAAGATCCGAAAATTATTTCATCAATCAAAAAGATGAGTGAATTAACACTTTCTGTCTTAGATCAGAGTGTTTTATCTTGGAAATCTGAAAATATGAGATTGGCTAATGCTTGTATTGAAAGAATAGAAGAATTCAATGAAATATATGATAGTTTCTTAATCGATAGAAGTCAAAAAAAAGATATTTACTTTCTATATTTAATACGAGAGGAATTTAAGAAATCTATCTTATTAGCTCAAAATATTGCTGAAATTGTGATAGATTTAATGGTCTAGTATAATTTTAATATTAATCCCAAGTGTATTTTTAAAGTACGAATTATATAGTCTTTTTCTAAAATCTTTTCCTCATGTATTATCTGGATCATATCCCCCTTTTATTTCTTTACAACGATCTTTTCTCCATGTTACCCCCAAAATTAATCCCCCACATTGCTATTGAGGAACTTGAAGATCTTTATCGAAATGAGAAACTTGCTAAACAAGCTCGCCGCTATCTTGCAATTTTAGAAGGATATAGGACAAATTATTATCCT
>JAUWMK010000216.1 GCA_030613185.1 Promethearchaeum sp. | reverse complement strand
CAATTATTATATGGGGCCGATTCTTCAGCAGGTTTGAGCAGTAACTCATTTCCGCTTAGAGTATTTGGTGTCATAAGCTAATACATGAATCGGTTCTATCTAAAATTAATGGATTTCAAAATTCATTTCATTGTTTACTGATTTTAATAAAAATTATCAAAATCTAATTAATTATATTAAATCAGTACAGAAAATTTCTTTTAAAATGCTCTATCAAGGTTTATTAGTTTTCTTCCTTAATTTTTTTCTAAAATTGCTAAATAATTAATATGGTTTTATAATCTGTTCATTTTTTCGATTCTTATTTCAAACATAATTAATATCTAATAAGAAAACCAAAAATATTTTAAATATTCTTAAATATTTTTACATGATCGTATTGGATTTGCGTTTTTTGAATCCTAATTAATAATCTTTATTTGGTAATATCTTATGAAAAAGTCAAACATTATTCTAGCTTTGATGCTAACATGGCTTTCGGTGTTTTCCTTAGTAATCACTCCTGGATTAGCAATAAAATGGCCCTATTTTGATCATGAAATTTATGAAATAGAGGCAAATAGTGAAATAAAGAAGAATGTCAATGATCTTTATGATCATTATATAACCTTTGAATATAGTACAACACCCAGTTATAACGTTTCAATGCTTTTCATCTATAAAGCTGCAGATACAGAATATAAGGGAAATTTTACAGATATATCGGAAGAAAATATGACAATTTTGAATCCTATTTTAAATATTAAAGATATAGGAAATCTTACTACAACTGAAAAATGGCGAGTCCCAGATAGGGAAAGATATGTAATTATATTTATCAATAGGAATTCAGTAGATGTTAATGTAACCTTCACAATAATAAAAGAAGAAATTGGAACTATCGCTTATATTTTTGGAGGAATTGTTTCTGTTTTATTCTTTGTTTCTGTATTCTTTATTGTTAGAAAACGTTCAAAATTTTTACAAAATGATGGAACCTGAAACACAATAGAAGTAATATTTAAGGTTCTAAAATTTTTTTTTTTAAAATATTATTTTTAAATTTTTTTTCTATATTTTAATTAGATGTATGTTTGTCATTCAAACATCTGCTCGATTTTAATCTTAATTTCATTCAATTCAGATTCTGTAGTATCTTTGGGACCGAAAATGTAAATTCGGACACCTGGGCCAGTTCCTGATGGACGAAAGTAAATATGGCTTTTATCATTCCAGAGATGAATAATTGCTATTTTTCCATTGATTTCTTCAAAAGTTCCAATTTTGTACTCCAAATTTTTAACTTCAAATGTTTGCTCTTTCATTTCTACAAAAGCTTGAACGATTTTAATTTTTCGCTTATCATCACCGGGTATCATAGTTCGAGAACCAATTATATGTTGATCTACAAAATCAGAAAAATTATATCCCATTTCAATAAGTGTTGAGATAATCAAAATTGCTTCCGTTGGATACTTATCACCGATTGCAGGATATTTTGGAGTAATTGTAAAATTCTTGCCATTTCCTGCAATCTGAAGAATATTTATCGTATGTCCGCCAGATTCTTCCCACAACACCTGTAAAATATTATCTCCTCTAATATTTGATTTTTGAATAAAGTCTTGAATATCTTTTGGTGATCTAATTTTTTTATAACCTTGGGGTGTTTCTACATATAATATGCTTGATTGGAATTTATCACTATCGATATTATCTCCAATTGCAGAATATAGGATCATTCCTAAATGTTTATACCCAACACCTGTAATGAAATTTAATTTTGAGAACTTATCACTTCTAGGGTCACTTGGAATTGTTCTAACATTTATTATTTTTTGATTGAACTCATTTATAAGAATATTATGCATTGCAGGATAGAGAGTATTAGGTAACAATGTACTAAATTCTCCTGTTTCCTTATTGTGGTGGATTATCACCAAACGATCTCGATCTGAATCAAGTAAAATCGCTATTTTTGCATCTTCTTGTTTCATTAATCTTTCTATTTTTTGATGATTGATATTTACTGTTGGATTAGGAGGTTCCATTTGTTCATCAATAAGAATAACCCTAACACCTAATCGCTCAAATAATTCTTGAATTTCTGGTGCTGTTCCCATATATGACCAGAGAATTATTTTTTTATCCTTTAATATTGAGAGATCTAGAATGTCTTGCACAATATTTATGATATAATCATTATTTTTTTTATCAGCATCAATATATTTTACAGAAAAATCTGAAACAAGAGAAATTTCATTTAATTCAAGTGCTCTATTTGAAATTTTCTGCATTACCTTCCCGCTAATTGGCATAGGTCGCTCAATATAAAATTTAACACCATTCCAAAGAATATCATTATGACTTGCAGTTAAGACTATAACCAAATCAATTTCTTCATGTAATAATACACTAGCACTTCCATAAGGAGTACTCATTCGACTGTAATATGGCTCATCCTTAGCTTCTAATTCTGCCTTTGATCCTGTAGGTTTTTGGAAATAAATCTGATATCCATCAGAAGCTAGAATTTTAGAAAAATAACCTAAGAGGTAATTGGCAGATGGGCGATCATCAGAAACCAAAAGTACTCCCGGATTAATCTTTTTTATTTCTCCTTTACTTATTTCGCTAACTGCTTTAAAAACACGTAGAAACATATATTGTGCCCTTTTGGTCATAACATAGGTATTATTATGTTTCTCATAAATGTTCATTCTGATTCCTGAGGTAGGTGGCACAATTGGGTTTATTGTTTCTTTATCTTCATCTGATAAGGGTGGAAATGAAATTATATCTTTTCCATCCTTCGATTCCAAATTTAAAAGTTCGATTCGGGACTTAATTTTCATATATACTCACTGATATCTATATGTTTTATATTTTCATTCAATAAATCGGTCAATTTTATTAATTTTCTCTATACATTCATTCAGAATTTCATGAATCATCACTCTATAATTAGCGTTAATCGCAATCATTCCATATGTGGGAATATTAAGTATTTTCTCAACGAATTTCGTTGATAATTTATTGGGTAAATCTTGCTTATTGGCGATACCTATGATCAACATGTTTGTACCTTTCTTTTCAATAAATTTTTCCATGATTTTCTTAGTATCTTGAACATTTTTATAAGATGAATCAGTTACTAGCAATACAATTCTCGTTTCCTTTAAAAGAGAGTCCCATAAATCTGTAAACTGGATCTGCCCTGCAAAATCCCATAATACAATTTTACGTTTGCCCAATTTATCAAATGTGGCGATATCTGCCGTTATAGTGGGCACATATTCTAAATTAATTTCTTTTCCGATAATTAACCTGGTTAAAGATGTTTTTCCAACCCCACCGTAACCTAAAATCGAAACTTTTATTGGGCCTAATACAATTTTATCAATGTTTTCCTTAAATTCTTTAAAAATATTTCTCTCACCATTCCAATTATTATTTTTAAAGAGATCATTATATTTTTCCAAAAATTGGGAAAAAATTGATTCAAGAATGGGATATATTTCCTGTTCCTCATCATTTATATCCGTGCAAATGACTATCATAATTTGATCAGTAAAACTATAAATAAACTTTGAATTTCCAGTCACTGTGGATTTTATTTCAGATCGTGAAATCTCTTTCATAAAACCACTAAAAGCACTCATAAACCCTGCCAATAAATCTTGATCAACCTTAGTTGCGCCGTATTCTCGAAAAAGAAGGGATTTCCCATCAGTAGTCAAGATATTTACATGTTTGATCATTAATAATTGTATAAATGATTTAATGGAAAAAAATAATTCTATCATATAGGGAAATGATTAAAATATGGGAGAAAATCAAAAATCAATTGAAAAAAAAATAGATAGTTTTGGGCAAATACTACAAAAATTTGGCTTAGAATTGATCCAATCTATAGGCGAAATGAAACATACATTAAATATCTTATCAGAAAAAATAGATAGAGTCGAAAAAGAAATAATCAATATAAAAAGTCTTAAAAATCAACTGCAAGAAGAAAACAAGTTTAAATCTGAAATTCTTGATGAAATAAGTCAAATTAAGTCAGTAGGAAATATTTTGACTTCTAAATTAGAAGAACTTTCTTCAAAAGGCATATCATTACCATCAAATAAGAAAACCTTTGAAAATCCATTACAAATATTAGATTTATGTCAAAAGAGAATAAGTAATAACAATATTTCAATGTATGAGTTAAGTGAAGTTATTAAAAAAACTAAAGAAAAATTATATGTCTTAACTGGAGGACATAAAATACTTTTTGAGTTGGGTTCTTTTGAGCGAAAATTAAAGCCAGATTCTGATTTTCCCAAAGAAGAAAAAGAAGAATTCATTCAGGATTTGCAAAACAAAATAGAAGAGTGGAAAAAAAACTTTAATTAAATTTTTTTAAATTTTTTCTTAACCTTTTGATTCTTTTCGTTTATAACCATTAATAACTAACTTTTGAAGTTCAACTTTCTTATTAAGTTCTTTATTTTTATTTTTTAATTTCTGGTTCTTTTCCTGAGATTCTTCAAGTTTTTCATTAATATTTACAAGTTTAAGATCCAATTTGTTATTTTGCTTGGTTAATGTTTCATTTTGATCAAATAATGAAGTTACTTGTTGTTGCATATATTCAATTTTCTCACTAACCTCTGTTATTTTCTCATTTTTCTCTATAGCATCCCTTAATCTGGTTCTCAAATCTTCAGTAATAATTTCAAATCGTTTAGCTCTTTTTTCTAACTCCGCTTTTACGAAACTATTGATTTCCTTGACTTTTTCCTTTAATTCACGATTCTCAAACTCAACAGATTCTACTTGATCTTCTGCTTCTATTTGGGTTTGAAGTGCTTGTTGTCTTAAAGCATGATTTTCTTCATATATATTTTCAATTTCAAGTTCTAATTGGGTAATTACAAGCCGTAATTCTTCATTTGGGGTACCTCTATCCATTTCTTCTAGTAATTTCTGCTCGTTAATTGGATCATTTTTCTTAATGAATTGATATAATCTAAGTAAATGTCTTGCAACTAATTCGTCCTTATTATCAGTATTAAGTGCATGAATATCCGTTTTTTGAGTTTTTATTTCAGTTTTCTTTGAATTTTGGACTTTAGCGTCTAAAACAGTAACATCTTTTTGCTTTTGAGTTTTTTCCATTTTAATTTCTACTTTAGGTTCCATTTTCTTCTTTGATTTTTTTGATTTGATGGATATCTTCTTAGTTGTTTTTTTGCTAGTTATTTTTCCTTTAATATTTTTTGTATTTGAAGAAGTTTTTTTCGAAATTTTCTTCTTTACATTTTGAATGGTTTTTTTTTTTAAATTAGGCATATCTTTTTTTTTTTATTTGAAGCATAAAAGGTTTTTTGATAATTGGAATATTATTATAAATGTGTTTCAGCATGAATTTTAAAAGTAAAAATTTTTTAATCCCAGTAATATCAATTCTAATTTTAAGTATAGGATTTGGCGCATTTTTAGGTAGATATTATTTTACAGCAAAAAATTTAGAGATTGAAATTGAGAAGATAGACAATATTGAAATCGAAATCGGTGGTTCAATATTCAATCCAACGTATGATATTGATATGGATCTGCAAGGTACAATAAAAAGCATTACAGCTATAAATATATCTGTAGACTCAATTTCTTACTTTATGAAAATTGATGGAAAAGATTTTGGTCCTGGTGCTGTTGATAGTTTTAAAGCATCCCAAAATCCATCTCCATTGATAATCCATCACAATGCTAAAAATCTAGGAAAGGATGAAAATTTAATTATTATCGATTTCCTCAGTGGAAAAGATGTAACTGTTGAGATTACCATATTAACAATAACTATGATGGGAATTACCTTTGATTTAAATTCTGATTCAAGTTTTATAGTAAATGTCGATGATTTTTGATTAAAGATTAAAACTGATTTTTAAAAAACATAGTAACTTTTTTTTTTGTCAGTAACACATAATCTTTTTTTCCTATCCATTTTTAATTTTTATGTGGCTAAAAAATTTCTAGACGATGAAATTCTCCGATATCTTGAAACCCATACCTATGATCAAACAATGGTATTCTTTTCAGTTAGCCGAATGAGCATTGCTAGAATTAGAAAAAGAAATAAAGTGAAAATAATGCCAGAAAAAATAAGAGTCGCTATAGTGGGTATTGGAAATGCAGCTTCTGCACTGATTCAAGGAATCGAATATTATAAATCCCGTAGTAATAATATTGGACTGCTTCATCCAACATTTGCAGGATATCATATTTCCGATATTGAAATCGTGTGTGCATTTGATATTTCCATTAAAAAAGTTGGAAAAGATTTAAGTGAAGCAATAAGTGAAAATGACCTTGAATTGATTGGTAAAGTGCCCAATTTAGATGTTAAAGTTCAAATGGGTAATATTTTAGATGGAGTTATAGATCAAACGAGAAAACTCATTGAACCAGCAGAAATTAAATCTATTGATATTGTAAATGAATTAAAAATTAGTGAAGTAGAAATTGTTTTATGTTTATTACCTTCGGGTGCTGATGAAGCAGTAAAATTCTATGCAGAACAATCTATTCAGGCAGAATGTGCATTTATTAACGCAACCCCTACTGCAATTGCAGTAGATAAGAAATTTTCCCGTAAATTTCATGATTCTGGATTACCCTTAATTGGTGATGATCTTCAAGACCAATTTGGTGCAACAATTGTTCATAAGCAAATTCTTAGACAAATGATAAATCAAGGCGTGGAAATCAAAGAGAGCTATGCTCTTGATGTTGGTGGGGGTGCCGAATCTTTAAATACGATTCATCGATCTCGTGGAATTAAACGCGAAATTAAAAGCAAATCTGTGAAATCATCACTAAATCTTAAAGCTCCAATTGTTGCAGGAACTTCAGATTATGTACCTCACATGAAAAATTCAAGAAATTCAATGCTATGGATAGTTGGCAATGGTTTTTTGGGTTCCGAGATAATTTTAGATCTTAAAATTCAGACTAAAGATGGCCCGAATGGAGGCGCAGTTTTGGCTGATGTAATTCGCGCAACAAAAATTGCTCTTCATCAAGGTTCTTCAGGGGCAATTGATGAAATTTCTTCCTATGGTTTTAAAAACCCTCCAAAAGGAACAATATCAATCGAAAAAGCGCAAAAAAATCTTGCAAATTTTGTTTTAGGGATAAAAAATCAGTAATTTTTTCCCTTTCTTTTTTATATTCAAATATTAGTTGATGCAATCTCATAGAAGGATTTTAAATCCTGATTTTTTTTGAACAGAGTATTTTTCTTGAAGTAATTCATATATCGGGTATAATTTTTCATAAACTAATCCGGTCTGGTTATTTCTTAATCGCTTGGTAATTTTTTCAAGAGAATAATATCCATTTTTCATAATTTCTTCTTTTAATCTCCTATTTTTTAAAACTTTATATGAATTAAGAAGATCTCGATTGGAAAGAGAACGTTCAAGTATAATTGAATTAGGATCATGGTTATTCTTATCAATTTCTATTAATCGATTCTTGAAATCTGAATCATCAATAAGCGCATCTATAAGAATGTCAATTCCTGTTTGATCTAAATCTTTGACCAATAATAGAATTTCCTCAGCAAAAACAATATTACTATTTAAATTAATTCTGGGTTTCCAATTATCTACCTTTTTCAGAGCATTTTTTAACGGATCCAACGCTTTATGAATTTGTTCACCTTTTAATACCTTAATAATCTCAATCAGAAGTTTATCTTTTTCTGAACTTGTTTTTTTTCATAATTCGTCAAAATAATCTATAGTAGTCACTCTGCCATTTCCGTCACTTGCAAACCATAGATTCTTTGCAGAAGTTGGATATAACACAGTATACTTCCCTCGGAAAATGTCCAGCGTTTAGAACTCGCCGTAATCAGT
>JAUWMK010000001.1 GCA_030613185.1 Promethearchaeum sp. | reverse complement strand
CGCTTGGTTTTGTAATCACGAGAGTTAGTTTTATATTTCATTGTATGTAATGAAATATACGGCAAGTTTTGAAGTTTTTGAGTGCCGACAAAAAACAATGTTAAAAAACTAAGATTCTTTTGTCACTTCATAATAATAATCTAAATAACATCCTATATGGACCGATTAAATATGATGAAGCGGAAAAAACATCAAAAAAAATGGAATAGATCATAGATTTTAGATCAATTTATGATAAATTGTGGGCTCTAATTTATTTAAATGCAAATAAAAATATCATAAATCAATTATGAAAACATCAGATTATTTCTATAGAAAAAAATTTTCAATTAGCATGAAAAATTCTAAATTGAATATGTGGATGATTTAAAGATGTCAAAATTACTGAGCAATATTGGTTTTAAATTTATGTGTTGGTCCTTTAAGATTTTTAAAAGAAAGGATAAAATCTTGAAAATGTTAGTAGAAACAAATATAAAACCCGGTGATATAATCCTTGACTTTGGATGTGGTCCTGGAAACTTTTCAATCCCTGCAGCCCAAATAGTAGGTGATAAAGGAAAGGTTTTTGCTGTAGATATTCACCCCCTTTCAGCGCAATTTGTACAGAAAAACGCTCAAAAAGCCAATGTCACTAATGTTGAAACTATCTTAACATCTTGTAAAACAGGAATAAATGAAAATTCGGTAGATATTATTCTACTTTTTGATGTTTTTCATTACTTTAAAGATATAAAATCCATTTTTACAGAATTGCATAAAGTTTTAAAACCCAATGGAAGCCTTGCTTTACAAATTCACCACGTGGATGAAAATAAAGCTTTAAATTCTATTATAGAAACAAATTTGTTTAGGGTGCAGAAAAAAAAAGAACTTATGGTCATTCTAAAAAAAATTCTAATGTAGATCTATACAATTTTTTTAATTTTTTACTAATGATTATCTAATAACCTTTACGGACCCGCTAAAAATAACTAAAAAATCATTCTTTTTAACCCAATTATCAAATTATATTGATATTATATCCCCCCAAAGAGAAAAAAAAAATTCAAATACAACTCTACATTATTAAAAACGGGTCCGTAGTGTAGCCTGGATAGCGCGCTGGCCTTCGGTTTTCTAACAGAAATCAACCTTTTTTAGAAAAAAGAAAGCCAGATGCCGGGGGTTCGAATATTTCTATCATTTTGATAGATATAGAAAATCCCTCCGGACCCATTTTTCCCAATTACAATTATTGCTTTAAATCTTTATGTAAACTACTTTTTGACTATGTTTTCTTATCCAATAGAAATCGATGAACTTTTTCATTTATGATGCGTTATTTTATTATAGAATACAAATTATGGTAACTCTTTCTGCTCTTTTCTCTATGATCATGCTTAGCATCGGATTAAGTATGGATAGTCTTGCACTTTCAGTTTCCTGTGGACTTCAAAAAGTAGAGCATAAATTATCAATGGCTTTGAAAGTAGCAATTATTTTTGCAACTACTCAAGCTACAACCCCGATTATTGGTTATTTTACAGGAACTTTGTTTGCTGAACAAATAGCGTTTATCGATCATTGGATTGCTTTTGGATTATTGGCACTTATTGGCGGTAAAATGATAGCAGATGGGATTAAGCATAATAATAAAGTAGAATGTGAGGAAAAGAAATTAACTATCTGGGTTCTTATTACGATGGGGATAGCAACTAGTATTGATGCACTTGCAGCTGGGATCAGCTTAATTGCAACAGATTTAAACATTCCACTTACGATATTTATCATATTTCTGGGAACGTTTTTGTTTTCATTCGGAGGATTTTCTTTTGGAAATAAACTTGGGGCTTTGTTTCAGGCTAAAGCAGAAATCTTTGGTGGGATCGTTCTCATATCTTTAGGATTTAAAATTGTAATAGAGCATATTTTTTTACAATAATTTCATAGAATACAAATTATGCTTGCCGTTTCTATAATTAAATAAACTGCAAGCGACAATTCCTTAACTATTATTAATTTATATTTTATTAATAATATAGAGGTTAGATAATTATGCAAGAACAATCTCAAAAGGTATATAATCGAGAAGATAAATCAAAACCTTTCCGAAGCACACGAGTTCGTGATGCACCGCCGGATTTATTTGATCCAAACCAACCAAGACTCGGTCGTCGACAAAGTGAACCACATTCAGCTGAAGTATCATATTTATTCGATGTACTCCAAACTAATTTTCAAGAAGATCGAGTAATGTGGGATTTACATCATTATTTCGAATCTAAAGATGAGAAAATCGATCTCCAATTCGATATTTCATATTTTAAGGATCTAAAAATCCCTTATTCCTTATCATCTTATCATGCTTCTCGATTTCAAAATAGAGTTCCAACTATGGTAATTAATGTCTTTTCAAAAAGCACATGGAGGGCAGATGTTGGTGAGCATGTAGATTACTGTAAGTTATTAAAAATACCCATTTATATTGTGTTTCCCGCTTATCATGTAACCTCTACAATTTATAAACCCCCTTTCCTTCGAGCATATATACTTCAACCTACCGGTGAATATGAAATTCATGAACTAAGAGAAATAACAATAAATGAAGGAGAAAAGACCAATCCCGATGCAATTATTAATGTAGGTGATGTTGTTCCTTTTCGATTAGGGTTATTAAAAAGGAAAAAAAAACACGAGGGAGACTTAGCTTTGTATCGAGTTATTTTGTTAGATTCATATAAATTTAAAATCCTTAATACAGAATCCGAGAAAGAAAGAGCAAGAGCGGAAAGAGAGAAAGAAAGAGCAGAAAGAGAGAAAGAAAGAGCGGAAAGAGAGAAAGAAAGAGCAGATAATGCAGAAAAGAAAATCTCCGAATTAGAGAAGAAAATCAAAAAATTGCAGTGATAAGTTAATTTTCATTTATGTTAGAATCCTATTCATTCTTTTTTTTTTGATTAAACACTAAGCTCTTTACAGTAACCGGGAAAGCTTGTCGTGGAGGCTTATGAAGCGAAGGTCCTATATCAATCCAATCTCCTGGTTCCAGCGTTAATTCATCCAAACAAATAAGATTGTTCTGAATTGAGGTTTCTCGGTGTATTATGATTCCGAGGAGTTTGGCGAGATCACTTTTGAACAGTAATATTATTTGTTTTTTATTAGCGAGAGAGTTTGGCAGAGCTTTTTCAATTGACTTCGCTAAAATGAAGAGTAATTCTTCTTTAGCATATATAGGAGTTTTGAAATAGAGGGCTGCTAAATCTTCTCCTTCTTTCATATCAAATTTTGAAAATGCTCGGTTTACTTCTTCCGTTAATCTTTCGGGAGTAAGATCATCTCGAGTCACATTGACTGGGATAACCGGAATGTTATTAAGTGGTAATTTAATGTTTTCATCAACATAACAAGTAGATCCCGATATAGACAATGAAAATGCTCCCGCTCCGATCACAGTGGCTCTAATTTTGTTTTCAGGTTCGGATAAGGATAGTCCGAGATTTTTCATAAGAATCATAATTTCTTCGGCCAGATAATGCCCAATATCTTGATATTTGTTAGAATATTGGCCATTTTCATAAATAAATTCTGCAATTCCACCTGAAAAAGAGTATGTATCAATTGGGGTTGTAAATTTCAAATTTTCTGTCATCATTAGAATTTTAGCGATTTTACTGGTTGCTGGTCCCTGCATCACCTCAACTAATGCTTTGGCGTACTCCCGAGCAAGGAGGCGAGCATCTTCTTCCGAGATGATATCATCCAATTGGTAATGCATATTCAATTCCTTCATGAGAAGTTCAGTGGGCTCATCTATTCTCCAGATCTTGAATTTTTCATCAATACCCAACAAACGGCCACCCACGTTAATACACGAGCAACTAATAACATCTCCTTTTGATGATATAGCAAGATTGCTTGTACCTCCTCCAATATCGACATTTAAGATGGTATTTTGGAGTTTACATGATTGATTCACGCTTCCACTCCCCATGGCACCTAAGAATGATTCAAAGTTGGGTCCTGCGGAAGCACTGACGAATTTCCCAGATTCGGAAGATAAGCGACTTACAATCTCTTCTGCATTTTGTTTTTTAGCGGTCTCCCCAGTGACAATAACTGCTCCCGTCTCAACCATTTCTGGTGTAATCTTTGCTTTCTTATACTCTTCTTCACAGAATTTGATAATTGATTTGATATCTATGGTATAACGGTCAATTAAAGGTGTAATAATGATGTTACTCTCATAAATTATCTCTCGATCAACCAGAATGAATCGGTTTGACATATTTAAGAAACTAGTCTCTCTTCTGAGGGTTAGACGGGAGAAAATAAGATGGGAGGTGGAAGTTCCAACATCAATTCCCACACTTAAAATCTTGAGATACTCAACATTGCTCTCCTTGGAATTTAAATGACCCATAAGTAATTCTGCGGGATAAATTTCAATTTTTTTCTTGGTTACCTCATCTTTTTTGATAGATTCCTCTTTTTTAGGTTTAGAAATTCTAATCACCATCTCGGTATCACAATGTTTAGGTAGCTCCATTTTATTATCTGAATTTAAGAGTTTTACTTCTATTTCGGGTGGAATCTCAAATTTTTGGTTACATACAGTGCAAAAATATTTAAGCTTGATTGACTTTGCACTTCCGGGTAAAGTGGGACCTCTAATTTTTTTTATAGTGGGTACATTTTCATTAACCTGCCTACGGATTCTATTCAAGACCACATTGAATTGCATGATAACCATATCACATATTTGATCATAATCTTCTCCAATTTTTAATATTGAAGTTAATGCGGGTTTGAATTCGGTGATAAGACGATAAAAACTTTTAATATCAGTGAGATCTTCATGTTTGTGTTCTTGAAGTATATTTTCATAATACTTCATCATTTTCTCTCCTAATTCTTCTGCATCTTGATATTGCTTTACAAACAAGGCATGTTTTACGGTCCCAATGATAGCCCATTTTTGGGTCTCGATATTTATTTCAATATTAGCGGCTGGGTCCATAATTTTTTCCTCGTTTTTCATAAATAATTAATGTATTTTTTTGTTTTAAATGGGTGTAAATTTCTTCACCATTCTTTTAACGAATCTCTTCCCCTATAATAGTAATGATCTAAGTAAATATTGATGTACAAATTTCATTATTTGTATTCAAGAAGAAATTGAAAGTCATTTAGAAACCAGGTTAGTAAATGATGTTATTGCATTAATTACTTCATTTGCCGGTAAAATACATCGCAGTCGTCGTGGAAAGATTGTGAATAACTAATCTAAAAAACCATTATTCTCTTCTAATTTAATTGGGAATATTAAATACAATAATATATGACCGCATCTACATCCCATCTTCATCGTTCTTACAGGATCGGAACATCTCCCGAGATTCCAAATGAACTATATGGGGATTTGGATGAAAAGATTCATCGTTATGCACGTTATACTCTTTCAGGTTTAATAAACAATATATTTGGGAATTATATTGAAAATCAGTGCCGAATTGTCCGCTCTATTTGTGATCAATTTGGAAAAGTGATACATGATTATTCTCCCTCTTCCGACATACATTACGGAAACTACCGAAAAATTACCAAAACCTCTGCAAATATTGCGGACTCGGCTCATGCCTATCTTTCGTGGAGTTATTCACAATTTTTAACACAAATTGAAAAATTTCGAGACTTTATCTCCTATATTTCCAATCCTAATTTTAAAAATGTGTCCCATGGATGGCTCGTTTCCGGCTTTATTCCACGATGGGTGGCCAAACGTTTGGCATCACGTTGGAGGGTAAAAGATTGGACTTGGGTTAAAAATATTGTCAGGGGTTGGCGAAATGCCATTGAAAAACATTCTTTTTGGTCCGTTATCATTGGTTTAAGAAAAAATCTAAATAACTTTTCGGCAAAAGAATGGAGTCAAGCGGGTTTTACCCTTTTGGAAGAATTTGATTCAATTATATATCAACGCGCACTTCAAGGATACAATGTCCAAAATCTGACCGCATTATGGCGAAAAATCGCCCGTATTCTTCGCTCCGGTTTGAATTATCTCGGTTCTATTAAAATTAATGGTTTTAGTTCAAATCAAAAAATCATTGCGAACGAATTACAGAATTACTGCGGAAAAGGAAATTATAGAAGTGCACTGGGTCTTTTATATTCGAAAATCATAATTCAGAAATTCGGGGCATCTCAAGTTTCCGAACTTTTAGATCAATTAGATACGAAAGCAGAGAAATTACTAACTCCCCCCTTTTCATCCGAACATTCTAAAAATAAACTTCCCGCAATAATTCTCACCTCACCTAAATATATATTAACCATACTCCACGGCAAAAATAGTTCCGCATCACATCAATCCGATTAACATGTTTTTTTCACTTTACCGCGCCGTCCTAAAACGGCAGTATCCTTATTATCTTCGTACCAACACCTCTTAACCCCGATGCATCAGGAGCGACTTCGCGATGAATTTCCCAAGTTACATGATAAAAAGAAAATAGAAACCACAAATCGGGGGTCTTCTTCGGAAGATCGAAATTTTCGTGCGTTTCTTCGGAGATTATTGGGACTACGCTTGAAAAGATGGCTCGGAATAAAAACCACACTTAAAGAGCAAAAATGGATTAAAGAATTTGATATTTCATGGCAAAAACCTTTGAAATCGCAAAAACTTCGATTAAAACTCAAACTACATAAGAAGGTAATTGAAAAAATTAAAAAAGGGGCAAAAATCGATCAAATTCTTGTTCATCCGCCACAAACCGCTGCCAAACACACAACCGCCGTTTTACAGCTAAGCGGTAATGTAATAAATTTGATATCACCTCCTAATGTTATCGTCCCATCCCTTCAAAGGTCTTCAGTTCATGTATTGGGATACGATTTAAATCGATTATCGGATCAAGCAGTAACTTTCGGAGCTCTGGATGTTAATAAAACCGAAATTCCGCTTAGGAGCGTTCATTCTTCTAAATTGAAAATAATTTCGCGGATTAATCTTTCTTTAAAATCCTGTGATTCCAATGTAGCAAGAATTCAACAAGCTTTACATCGCTATGGGGATGACATTAAGAGAACGAGAAAACTCTCTTCCGAATTACGTCTTTTACATCGTCGCCGTCAAAATCTCAAAAAGGAAGCGGAATTGCTTATTGCCCAAGAAATTTATTCGAAAATCCATTATTACAACCCTGAAATTGTGGCATATGAAAATTTAAGAGGATTATCAACAAGAGGAAAACGGGGAAAACTTGCAAAAATTGTAAATTATATGTGTAAACGTAGTGATGCCCTGGCGATGCGAATTAAAGATTGGTATTCAGTTCAATCCCAATCTCCTCTTTTAAAATCAGTTGATCCTCGAAATACATCCAAAATTCATTTTAATTGTGGCGGTATCATTCGGAGAACGATTCAAAATTGGGATCGTGCACCTTGTAATCGATGTTCTAAAATGGTCAACACACAACTCAATGCACCCTTAAGGATTGCGGAGAAAGTTTTTTCTCCTTAGATTATCCAGAACTTTCAACCCTCACGCATGGGAGGGTTCGGACTCAGGACTTCATCATTGAATGTCCAAGTTTGTCCAAAATAATACTATGCGTTCCATTTGATCAACGACTCCAATATGTGTCCGATTACTTAAAATCTTTATACACACGCGAACGAATGTATAAGAGAGGTATTACTCCGTCAGTTCGAGGGCTTAATGAGACAAAAAAATGATGCCAAGCACATTTAAGGAACAATCGAGTTTCAATTCTAATTAAGAAATCAATAAATTAACTGATGTTCTTGATGTATTAATGAACTTTTTCATAAGGATGTTCTAAGAACCCATATATAAATGTTAAATCCAAACAGAATATATGGAAAGAAATTCAAAGCAGTCTTTAAAAAGAGAAAGATCGCTTGCGATTGATGTATTTCGTGGAATATCTGTGAGTGCAATGATTTTTGTAAACATTGTTGGTATCTTTAATAACACTCCAGCATGGAGCAAGCACCCATCTGATTTTGGATTAACCTACGTCGATTTAGTCGCGCCATTTTTTATTATTGCAGTGTCTCTAACTTATCATATGTCATTTAAACGGAGAAAGGAGAAACACGGTTCATTTGAAGCTTATTTACAATTTTTACGTAGATATGGGGCACTGATTGGATTTGGATTTCTTGGAGCGATATCATTTTCAGCCAGTGGGAGCTCATTCTCATGGGGAGTTCTGCAAGCAATAGGTTTTACAGGAATTTTTACTCTTTTTTTCATTAATTTACGAATTTTAGCCCGTTTTATTCTTTCCATTTTTCTTCTAATTTTATATCAAATTTTGAGTTATATTGAGATAATTATTGATGGAAATGCAATTGTTATATCAGAATTGATCCTAAATGATTCTCATGGTGGATTCATTGGTGGATTTGGTTGGGCTATTTTGATGTTAATGGCAACTGTGGTTGGAGAATTATTTGAAAATAAGGATATGATAAAAATATATATTTTAGGTATTCTTTTTTCTACAGTTGGTATTGTTTTATCAATCATTTTTGGAATTAGTAAACATCGAGTTAACATATCATATATTACAATATCTGTCGGTCTTGGTTGTATCTTATTTTGTATATTATGGGAAATTTATGAAAATAAAGAATTGACTCACAAAAAAAGTATAATATTTCAACCCCAAGGAAAAAATGCTTTCGCTTTATATGTTTTTCATGGAATTCTATTTGTTTTTACCTTATTATTAATCCCAGAATCAATAGGTTGGGGTATAGTTCTAATAGTTAGTTTTGTAAATATGTTAATCATTTGGCTGGTTGCGTTTATTCTGGATAGAAAGAAAATTTACATAATTATCTGAAATTGATATTTGCAAAGTTAGTTTTCAATTAATGGGACTTCAATTTCAGTTTTTTTCTTTTTAACCTTAGACCCCGAAAGTAATTTAATTACAAATCTTAAAAATCTCTCAACAGGGCCCTGTTTTTGACGCTTTGTTAAGATATTTGCATAAATCATCCAAAGAAAGACATTAAGTATTGCAAAACACACTACAACCCACATGTAATTGTTCCAATTAGTAGGTAAGATAAAATTTGCAACATGATGGAGTAATATCGTAGTAATTCCCTCAAATAAAAAGACCGTTAGAGATATATCGGAGATATGCATTATAAAACGGGTTCTATGATTCCGAATGATTAGTTTTTCATTATCTACGCGATCATACCATTGAATACAATGCTGCGTTACAATTAAAATTACACCGATCTGAGTAAATTGCTTATAAGACTCCCTATAAAGAGATACAGTATCATAATCATAATAACTAGCAATATCCATACCCCCCATTCTTATTAAACCGATAATTCCAATTATTATCCAAATTAAAGCAAAAAGATCTAAAAATATATTACTGAACTTTTTTTTGTTTTTATCAAGGGTTGCTAGTTTTATTCCTAAAATCGCGCCCAAAATTCCATATGCTGCATATGGGAAGAGTGGAAACTCATCATAAGATAAAAATCCAAAAATAACTGCTCGAAAAATATTTCCATCATTAATCAAATCAGTAGCGATCGGTGCTAAAGTTGAGCGGACAATTGGAGAGAGAGCGATTATCGGTGTTGCAATGGCTATTAGAATAATATTATTACGCTTCGTTTTCTTATATCCTTCATTTCTAAACAAAATTCCTAATAGACACGAAACAATGATTGAAGTCCAACCCAAAGTTGCAAATGTTGAGGTGCTAATTACACTATAAACGGTGGGTTTAATCCACACACCCTCTTTAAGAAAGTGATATAAAATTCCTGCATTGAAGCTAAATACAGATCGGAAAATGTAGTGGCAGATGAGCAAGATGATGCCTTTTACAAATCCACTTATAACAAGTTTATTTAAAGCGATCTTTTGCTCTACAACTTTTTTATACATCGTAAAAGCCATTACAGAACCCATCATGTAATGGAATATTCCACCCATAGTACCGACATAAAAAGTTATTACAATTCCCAGCGTGGGAGTTAATGTTCTGTCTACTAAATCAAAAGTGCTACTCCACTCAAGAGCTAATGTGTGTATAACTATTACAACAATAATAGCAATGCCCCTGAGGATATCATAAAAATAAATTCGCTTCATAGGAGTAACCTTTCAAATTTTAATTCTATTATTTATTATTTTCAATTAATTATTCATAAAATTATGTTATTTATTTATATTTTCATCACAAATCTGTTGAAAATGTATTTTCTCTGACAATCTTTATATAAATAAATTTTTTAAAACTAAATATGAATAAATACAAATCAAAAGATGGCACGGAGATCTACTATGAGGTACACGGAGAAGGAGATATCACACTATATTTTGTCACTGGTGCTGGAGGGTTTCTTGAAAACTGGAAGTTACAGCTTTCATTTGCAGAGCATTACAAATTACTACTCCCAGACTTAGGTGGACATGGAAAATCAGCAAATACAAACAGATCGAAATTCACCATGCAAGCATTTGGAGAGGATATTGCAGCAGTTATACAAGCAGAGGATCTGCAAAAAGTTATCCTTATCGGTTGGTCAATGGGAGGGGCTGTAATTCTTGAAGCTGTAAAAATACTCAAAGACAGGGTTATAGGGATAATCGGTATTGACACATTCTTTCCCCATCCAGGAAGTCTCTACACCGAGAATTCGAAAGAAGCCACCGAAATGATGATGCAAAATTTCAGAGAAGATACCAAGACGAAAATTATTAACCTGTTCAAATATCATATGAATTCTGGAATCAAGGTATCAGAGGAACTACAGAAGGAATTTTTGCAGTATCCGGTCATCAAAAATGAGGTATTTTTAAGTGAGACGGAGGATCTCTTTTACTGGGATGTTATGCCCTATCTTGAGGACCCGCAACATCCTATAAAAGCTATCATAGCAGGCTTGTCTGCACCTGGAGAAACAGAAAGAGAGAGCTTCAAACCAAAAATCGATACAATAATCATGGAGGGGCATGGTCATTGCATGCTCTGGGCAGATCATGAGGCCTTCAATACCCATCTCCAACAGATGATCTCAGATATTCTTTCCAATAAATAACTTCAAATTGTTGATTTCAGACTTTGATTCCCCTTCCATAGATTTAATTGTGCAAAAAAAAACCACAATCTTTTATATTAATGGAAATTCTAATATAATTGATGATAACTGTAAATTTTGATGAAAAAGCATTGGGTTTTATTCGAGAAAAATCAATTTCCTCCTTCTTGATAGATGTCGATTTGATGGAAGAGCCTTGTGTTCGAGTATTTTCTCCTGTTATCAAGCTCAAGTTTTCAGATAATGATGAATTCGAGCAAAAAATAAACGTTGATGGAATCGAAATCTTATTTTCAAATGAATTTATCGAACAGTTCGGTAAACACGAAAATTTACTGATTTCTATTAAGGGACTTATTCGTAAACAGCTTTTTATCAAAAATATAGAGCCTATTATCAAGAACGTTTGTAAAATTAATTAACAAATTATAAAATTCAAAGTGGTTTAGGAATGGGAAAAAGTAAATTTCAAGCTAAAGTAAAAGAAAATATGAATAGGAAATCCGCTTCAGGATCTCGGCAAAAATATTATGATGAAGAGATAAATCCGAAAAAATCCAGTAGTTTTGCAATATTTTTTATTGTAATCATTTTAATCGCTGGAGGAGTTATAGGTATTGGAAGTTTAATAGATAATAAAGCAGAAGATCTCAATGAAAATCCAAATTATACTGAAGATACTAATACTTATGAGAGTGATCCTGAAACAGGTTATAAAACAGATCTCGATTTAACTACAATAGACGGAACCAATATTCATTTGGCAGATTATGAAGGAAAAGTTGTTGTTTTTTACTTCAATTATATAAGTTGTTCAGCTTGCAAGCAACATTCTCCAAATTTACAAACAGCCTCAGAATCATACTCATCAGACCAATTATTAATAATATCTATAAATGTTCAAGCTTCTGATACAGTAGAAGCCATACAAGAATATGTTGATGAAAATGGTTATACATGGGAAAATATGAAGGATACAGATTTTTCTTTATCATCAAGATTTGGTTCCCAATATGTTCCACACACAGTTTATTTTGAAAAAGATGGCAGTGTTGGGACAACTCACACTGGTGCTCAATCAGTAGAAGAGATTAAAAACAATATCAATGGTTTACTGTAATATTTTTTTTAAGTATTAAAAATAATTTTCAATTTATAAAATGTAAATGTGAAGAATAAATGACCGCAGATTTCATGATATATTTACTTGCTTTTGGAGCTGGAATAGCATCTTTCATATCTCCTTGTAATGTAGCATTATTTCCAACATTTATCTCTTATGTCGGTTCTTCATCCAAGAACTGGAGAGAGAGTTCATTTATGAGTTTGCTATACTCAATTGGGTTTTCTTTAACGTTTGGCATTATTGGAGTAATTTTCTTAGCGGGAATAATGAGTCTTGAAAAAAGAGCGTATTTCAATCTAATATCCGGAATTATCACGATTTTGCTTGCATTATATTTATTTTTCAATAAAGAAATCCAAAAACTAACTCGGAAATTAAAAGAAAAATGGAAAAAAGAAAACCATGCAATCCAGGAAAACCTTGAAAATCAAGAAACTGGAATTAATGAAGTAGATAAAAAACCTGAATCAGATAACACAACCTCTTTTATTAAGTATACAAAATACGGAGGTGCTTTTGTTCTTGGGTTTACTACAGGAAGTTCGTGGATAGCTTGCTCTACTCCTGTATTAGCATCAATAATTTCAATAGGTACTACACAAAATCAATTCTCAACCGCTCTATACTTGATGATACTTTATGCAATGGGAATTACGGTTCCATTTATAATATTTGGTGCTTTTATTGGATTTATTAATGCTCAATTTTTAGCAAAAATGATTAAATATGGCGCAATTCTGCAGAGAATTTTTGCTTTAGTTTTAGTATGGATGGGCATTGAGATTATACTAAGCACTTATGGTATTCGAGGGCTAATAGAATTTCTCTAATCCAAATGAGCATAAAAAGAGAAGTACCTTATTAGAGAAAAACGCATAACTCCTGGAGTGAAAAATAAAAAAAAAATTATTATACCAAGCTTAATTCTTCTTAGTTTTTTTCAGAATAATCACCATTGTCAATCCCGTTGCTGCTAAAAATGGTAAAATTGAATAACTGGGAATTGCACCAGAACCACTTACTCCATAATATTCATTCGAGTCATATCCGTCAACTAAAATATCTTCATCACCAGTTGTGATAATCATTGCAGTATAACCACTTATCACTAATCCATAGTACATTCCCAGTTGTACCACTTCTTCTTCGAAAGTTGTGTCTCCAAGATTTATGAGATTTAAGAGATAGGAGATTCTTTGTTGAGCCCAAAGTTTCTCCACATGCACGTGTTCCGTACCAGGGGTAGTTTCAGTGTTATAGTAATTGTCCGTTTGTTCCTCATAATATAACGTGGTTGTTATTGTGATTAGACTTGAAAATCGACCGGTCATTACAATCTCCGTCCCGTTTATAAGGAAGGCATCAGTTAATGGTTTGAAGTGTGCGAAATCTGTAGCTCCGCTTATTGTAATATCATATTCTTGCATGCATTGGGTTGATAGAGATGCATAAAATTCGAATATTTCAGAAGCTGAATTACTATCCGGGGTGATATATGTGAAGTATCCGCTATTATCCGATGCAATATTGCCCATGAAATCCAAATTAACAGAACTTGTAAATGCAATGGTGGAAATTGAGACTCCAAGCGTATTCGCTTCCATAATTGCCGGACCAATAGTTTTGGGTGTAGTATAGATACCTTCGTTTGGTTGACCATCGGATAACAGAAGCATAATTTTTGGCATATCATTACTAATAAAACTATTTAATCCTTCTAGCGCGCCATCATAAAAATTGGTTGATCCATCACTTTCAAGATTAGTCACCCACGTTTTTCCAGTATTTATATTCTCGTTGGTGGCAGGTCGACATTCGGACCAAATGCTATCGGCAATAGAGTTAAACTCCACCACATTGAAATAATCCCCGGGATTTAAACTCTCAATCATATCGTTAAAGGCAATTTTGGCTTGATTTATTGGAGTACCACTCATAGAACCTGATGTATCTATTACAAATGCCACTTGGCGTTCGGTTTCGGTTGATTCAGAAATTACCGGTGCAAGAAGATAAGCGAAGAAATTATCCGTCGAGTTAGTATAGGTGATTAATTGACTTCCTCCAGTTTGATCCGCAATTCGATACATTATTTCCAAATCTGCTGGGATATAAATTGCTGTTCCGGAATTATACTCAATTTGAATTCCGTTCGAAAGAGCCGTGTAACTTAATCCCGATAATCCCCTTATTCCGTAGGATACAAGCGGATTAAAATTTGATCGAATTGCAATGTCTATTGTTAAAACCGATAATAAGGTCTGAGATAGCGCGAGTGGCAAGGCAAGAGAATAACCACCGAATTTTCGCGTTAAAAATCCTTCCATTGTAATATATATCAGAGCTTCTTCTTTCGCTTCAATGATACATTGCAAGCTATATCCCTCCGCGGTTTGTTTCATTAAAACAGCGGTCTCATTTGCGGCAACGGATTCATCATATTCTTGTACTGCTTCCAATTCCGGTTTTACAACTCCATAATATGTCTTTTCACCAAGGATTATGGATAAATTGCTCAAAAGTATATCTTTTTGAATCCCGAATTCCCAATCAATTTCTTTGTCTTTAGAAGATCCGGTATTATCAAAATGCAATTCATATGTGATACTAACATAGTTATCCACAATTTCTCCATAGATTGCGATGGAATTTGGCTCTAAAGAATCTTGGGCTCGTACCGTTTGAATACTTGTGCTTGAAACTAGGAGGATACTTAAGATAAGATATCGAACGAATTTGTTCAATGAAAAATTATTATGTTTTTTTCTCATTTGAAAATATAGACATAAGTTGAATATTTAAATTCTCAGTTAAGTTTTTCGAACAGATTACATAAATGTAGGAAGAAACTTAAAAAAAAACGTAAATTTTTTTTTTTTTTACAATTTTCAAAAATTTTATCAATACAGAAATTGAAATATTTAATAAATCACCGAGTTTTATAATGGGGCTTTGGAATAATGACAACCATGAATGAAAAAGAAAAAGAAGAAGAAGAAAAAAAAGCAATGGAAGAAGCCCTAATGGATATCATGGAAGATATTAACCTAGAAGAGCAAAAAAGTGAAGCTGCGTTCATCAAAAAACTTAATTTACTACGAGAAGAGATTAAAACAAAAGAACAATTTACCACAACCGATATTTTACCAAAGGAACCACAAATCACTTCATCACAGTCTGTTGCTATAAAATTTGCAGATATTGATTCTTTCTTAGCAGAGGAGAAAATTGAAACCCCATTTGCTGATGAATTTTGGGAATTTTATTATAATAATAAACAAATTACAGATCCACGTAAATTTCTGGGTGGAAATACTGTAAGGGAAAAAATTTTAGGGCTTCTTGGAGAAGTTAGTGAATATGTTCTCAATCCAGAACTGATAAACCTAAATCATGCATTCAATGAAAAAATGCAATCAGGAAAACTCTATTATGTTGGAGACACACATGGTTCAATCAAAGACACTGATAAATGCATCAGATATTTTGTAAAACAGATTGAAAAAACAGAGTTAAATAATGAAGAAATTAAAATAATTTTCCTGGGAGATTATGTTGATAGAAATAAGATGGACATCCATAATTTGCTATACATACTAACATTTGCCATGAAATATCCAAAGTATGTCAGAATTTTACGCGGGAACCACGAAGAAGTGACGATCAATATGCGTTATGGCTTCTGGCATTCAATCAATAAATATCTTCCTAATTTATATTTGTTTAATGACTTCGAATATTTTTTCATGAAATTACCTCTTGTTCACGCAGTACATTATCAATCAGAAACTATGGTGGAACCTCGAGTAATTGTTTCACTTCATGGTGGAATTCCAATTTATGATAATAAGTTTACTGAAATGCCCAAAATTCCCAATATTGTTGAAGGTTTAGATCTTCTCGATTCCTCCTATTCTAATATTGATGAAATGGGTGATTTATCTCAACAAATTTTGTGGAACGATCCTGCGGATGATTTACCACCTGGAATGTTCTTTCTTCCAAGTAAAAGAGGAATTGGATTTAATTTTGGCAAAGAAGTATTTGATGAATGGATGAAGCAGAATAAAGCTGATAGATTAATCCGGGGTCATGAAGTATTTTTGGAGGGCTTTAAAAATTTCTTTAATAACCGGCTTTTTAGTGTATTCTCCAGTTCTAAGTATGTATTTAGAAGACTTGAAGCAAAAATTTTGGAATTGGATTTTTCAAAACCATGGGATAAAAATTGGAAATATTTAACAATTCAAAAGGAATTGTAAATCTTAATATTTGGAGGGAATATTTAAAGGTTTGAGTTCCTAATACATAATCGACGACATAATCATGGAAACTCATTTTTTGTGCGTACGCTGTGGAACGATATTATTGGATTATTCTTCAAATCCTGGCTTTTGTCCCAGGTGTGGCGGAGTGCAAATTGAAGACATTGGAAAAGAGGGTGAATATACTCCAAAAGAAGTAAGAAAAGAATTTGGGGCTCCTTTTCGCGCGGACTTATTTTTAAAAAATCCTAATATTTAAAAAATGAAAGTTTTTTTTCCTTGCGATTTTTAGTGCTTTAATGGTCAAAAATGTGGAAACTATAGGGCATTATAGTGGTTCTAAAAAACTTGACACTAATTCTATTGAGGAAACTCCAATTGATGATGAGAGAACTCGAAAATTATGGTTAGAAGAATCAATAGATGATCCAGAAAATATTGATGAAATTCGGATTTTTTTGAAAGATTTAATTGAAAAAATCTCGAAAACTATGGATCCCTCTAAAATAAACATTCACATGGTTGGCCAATCACATATAGATTTAGCTTGGCTTTGGACTTTTGCTCAAACTCGTAAAAAAGGGATAGTAACTCTTGAAAAAGTTCTTCTTCATATTGAGCAAATTCCTGATTTTCATTTTGCAGTTTCTTCTCCCCAATTACTTGCTTGGATTAAAGAGGATAATCCATCCCTATTTAAAAAATTAAAAGAAGCTGTTAAAAAAGGTAATATTGAACTAGTAGGGGGCTCATTTTTAGAATCGGATTGTATGATGCCTGATGGTGAATCATTTATCCGTCAAAGATTATACGGGATGAGATTTTATAGAGATGAATTCAAGAAACTTCCAAATACGGAATGGTTCTTGGATTCTTTTGGTTATAATGTTGGTTTACCCCAAATATTAACAAAAAGCGGTGCGAAATTCTTCTGGACTTCAAAATTAACATGGAATCGTATTACCGATTTTCCATTTGTAAATTTTTTATGGGAAAGTCCTGATGGATCTCAGATTTTAACATGCAATTTTGGACAAAATAAAGAAGCTTTTGATAAATGGAGTTCTTTTAAATTCGGTCGGCATCTTTTAAAAAAAGGTGCGAAAAAAATCTGGAATTATGAAGATGGCTATTCTAATTTTAATGATGCAATTAATCCTGAGAAATATTGTACTGCTGTTGGATTCTTTAATGGTGCAGGTGATGGTGGACATGGTCCCACTCATAAAGAAGTTGCAGAAATGATTAATTACGTTAAAATTGGAGAAGATTTGAATTTAAACATTAAATGGTCTACAGTTAACAAATTTTTCACTGAAGTTGAAAAATATAAGAATCAATTACCTGTATGGTCTGATGAATTATATCTTGAGACTCATCGAGGAACTTTCACTACACACGGAGCAGTAAAAAGGCATAATAGGAAATTGGAAACATTAATTAAAGCAGCTGAAACATTATGTTCCATAATCTCTCTATTCGATGATGGTTTTAAGTATCCTTTTAGTATTATTGAAAAAACATGGAAGAAAATATTGCTAAATCAATTTCATGATATTTTGCCGGGTAGTTCAATAATTGAAGTCTACGATGATGTATATAAGTTATGGCAAGAGTGTTATCAAGATTTGAACAAATTAATTGGAAGTTGTTTAGAAAGGATTAAAACTAACGGTAAAAATAATATAATATTCTATAATCTATTACCCTGGGAACGTTCTGGAAGGGTTTTTATACCTTTAAATGAAATTGATTTAAAAATTGAGCTGGATGAAGAGGGTAAACCTCCTTATGGTCGCCTAGATTTAAGTAATGGTGAGTTCACAATTTGTCAACCTGTACAATCCGAATTCGATGATGATTTAAATAATCGATCTGCAGGTTGGTGGGCAAATATCTCTATTCTTCCTTATGGCGTTCTTTCAGGGAAATTTAGTTTGACTGAAAATAAAACTTCCAATATATTCGTATCTTTAGAAAAAAATCCAAGGTTGGCAAACAGTTTAGTCCAATTAGAATTAAATAGCAAGTCTGGCGCACTTAGAGAGTTAAAAGCAGTATATTTGAATTACGGTAAGAATTTAATCCATGGAGAAGCAAATTTCGTTGTTAAAGGATACGAAGATAAAGGTGGCATCGAATATCCTGCATGGAATCTTACACGAGAATATTGGAAATTTCCAAAAAATTACAATGAAGATAATGCTAATATCACAATTTTAGATGAAGGTTCTGTATTTAGTTCATTAAAAATTGTGAGAACTCTTGGTGACTCTGAAATAACACAAATTATTAGGCTTTTTAAGGACGATCCAATTATATATTGCTCTTGGAGTTCTGATTGGCGAAATGAAAATATTTTACTCAAAATTGCATTAGACACAAACACCGCATCTAAAACCGTTGTTGTAGATGAAATGTTTTGTGCATTAAATCAAAGTACATTACCAAAAACACCTAGTGATAAAGCGAGATTTGAGAAGATTATGCATCAATACGCTGATCTAAGCACCACAGATAATAGTTGGGGCATTGCATTGTTAAATGAAGGTAAATACGCATTTGATTGCAGTGGAGATAGAATTCGATTAACTTTACATCGAAGTCCAAAATATCCCAGACCCTCTGCAGAATCCTGGGCAAAAATGGAGAGACTAGCGAGGAAAAAAAAGTGTGGTGATAAAGTTCCAAAATATACTGGATTAGGGCCAATTAGTTGTCAATTTGCATATTTTCCGCATAGAGGTGGTGCATTAAAAGATCATTTCGGAAAACCTTTCGCAATAGTAAAAAAGGCAGCAGAAGAATTTAACAACCCAATAATTGCAAAAAAAATTTCAAGTAATCAAGATGGATCTCTAATTTATGACGAATTAGATATTTTGGTTCAAGATAATGTAGAAATTACCGCACTTAAGCGTAATGAATGGAAAAAATCAAACAGCATTATAATTAGGTTCAATGAGCTGTGTGGAAAAGATACTCAAGCAAATGTTTTCCTTTCAAATAGGCTTGTTGAAAAGATTTCAAAGATAAATCAAGTTGATTTACTAGAAAGGGATCTAAATAAACAAGATTTCATTTGGAATCCTTCTGATAATGAATTGAAATTTGAAATCCATAAGTTTGAGATAAAAACTTTCGAATTTATTTTAAAGAATATATCATAGTAAAACTTAGATAATTAGTAGAGTTAAAAAATAGTAGAAGATAGATCCATTATAATTTTGATTTCATTCTGAATTACTTTTTTTCCATTATTTTCGATATACCTATATTTTTTTACCAATAATTTTAAATATAATATTATAATAATTAGACATGTCTAAATTAAAAATTTATAATTTAGAAAATCATAGGTAAATTCAAACATGTTATTAATCACCGATGTTGGTTATGCGTTTATTTTAACAATTCTTGCTGGACTTTCTACAGGAATTGGTAGTCTTATTGCTTTTTTCATCAAAAAACCAAAAATGTCCTATTTATCTTTCGCTTTAGGCTTATCTGGAGGGGTTATGTTATATATTTCTTTTATGGAGCTCTTACCACAAGGAATCGAAGCTATCGGAGAACTATGGGGTATCATTATACTGTTTTCTGGAATGCTTTTTATCGGGATTATGGATTTTCTTTTACCAGAAGTCGAGAATCCACATCATATTGTTGATTCTGAATGTTTAGAAGAAGAATTTAAGAAATGCGATGATGATGAAACTCCTGAGCAGAAATCAAAATTGATGAAAATGGGAATTGTAATGGCTTTAGCAATTGGTTTTCATAATTTTCCGGAAGGAATGGCCACTTTTGGAACTGCACTAAGTGATATTAATCTGGGGATTTTAACTGCCTTTGCAATTGCTCTACATAATATTCCCGAAGGTATTTCTGTATCAATTCCTATTTTTTATGCTACAAATAACAAAAAAAAGGCATTTTTATACTCCTTCCTATCTGGTTTGGCAGAACCTGTTGGTGCAGTTATTGGATATTTAATTTTGAGACCATTTATAACCGAACAAGTAATTGGGGGTTTGCTGGTGTTCATTTCAGGAGTAATGATTTATATAAGTTTAGATGAAATTCTCCCTACAGCACATCATTATGGTCAAGGTCATATTGTTATTATTGGAATCGTTTTAGGAATGCTTATTATGGCAATAAGCTTATTATTTTTCTGAGTTTTCATTTTTTTTTTTTCAAAATCCTTAATACTGATTAGTTAATATTTCAATTTATGGGAGATCAAGATACAAAAAGTGACTTCAATCTTGAAAAATTTAATAAAAAATTATTAAATGCTAAAAATTCTAAAAATCTTCAAAAAACAAAAGATATCCTTAGTTCTTGTATGGGTACTCTTAACAAACAACCTCCAAACTTCAACCCCGATCTAAATTCTCAAGTTAAAGTCTTAATTAATGCACATGAAAAATTAATAAAGAAAACAACAGATGATTTCTTAGGGGAAATTGGAAAAGTTGAAGATTCTTTTAATTCAAGAAATTTCATCAATTTACCTGCTAAATTGGAAAGTGTTAAATCTAGAATTCAGGAAAGTGGGCTCACTGAATTATTAAACAATATAAAATTCCTTAAAAAAAAAACTGAAAAATCCATCCAAGCCCAGCGAAATTTAGAACAATATGAGATCCCTGTTCCTTCAGATATTGAGCTTGACAAACTTGAGCTTAAATTTTTCTCAATAAATAATCTATTAAATGATATACAAAAAGCAAAAGCAGTTCATCCTGAAATTATTACAAAGATAGAAGAAATTCATAATATCTACCAAAATTCAATGAAAGAGCACGGTTTGGAAGATACAAAAAAATCAATAGCTAAAAATTTGAAATTAAAAGCAAAAGTTTTGAGTGAATCGCGCAATATAAGTAAAATTAATAAGAAATTTGATGATAATTTATCGTCTGCAAAAAACACACCCGATCTTCTCAAAGCTAAAGAATTTCTAGGATTAGCAGATAAAATTCTAAAAGAAAATAATTTAAAAATTATATATCAGGACAAACAAGAAGAATATTACATATTTCTAAAAAAAGTTGATTCATCGATTAAAAAATGGACAAATGATACTGAATCAATCATTAAAAACTCAAAAGATTTGATGGAAAAATACCAATATGGTGACGCCAGAAAGACATTACTAAAATTAAATGAGGATTTGACGAAAAATGGTCTACAAAATCTTGTTAATTCTGTAAATTTAGAAATCAATATTTGTAAGGTAAATGAGCAAATATATAATGATTATCAAGCAATAAATGAGATTTATGGATCGAAATCATATTTCAATGCTTATAATAAGTTAGAAAGTCTAAATCAACTTATATCAACTAAATTTTCTTCAGTTGAAATGGTAAAAAGCAATAAAGAGCAATTAACCATATTAAATAATAAAATTACTGATGCTAGAAAAAAGGAAGAAGCCGAACTTAAGGAAGAAATTGAAAAAATATGGAACTCTTTGAAAGAATCTCTAGATTTTGATGCAAATAAAAAAGATTTGGATGCTAAACGCGTTTTTGCTAATCAAAATGGGTATCCATCACTTATTTCGATAATCGACAATTATTCAACAGAGTTTGATTTAAATCTTCAAATCTTCAATCTTTACAATGGATTAACTCAATCGTTGAAAGAAGAGAAAATTAACAATGTAAAAGTTGAAATGGGGAAAATAAACTCAAATATTTCTCAAAAATCCGATGCTTATTTTTCAAAAATTAAAGAAAAATATTCAGAATTAGAAAAGGAAATGGATAATCAAATATCTAATGAAAAAACTAAGATAATCCAAAAGATAGATAGTATTGAAGCGATTATGGATGATAAAAATGATGTCATTACAGCTCAAAATACTGTTGGTGAAATTAAAAATCGAATTAATCAGACAGGTCTTAGTGAATTCAGTAGTTTATTAGATCCTATCGTTCAGAAAATTGAACTTAATATGGAAGCTGTTAACATTCAACAGGAGATCATAAAAAAAATCGCAGAAGATCAATTAAAAATTGGTGAAAATGAATATATTAAGTTATTGGAAAAGATCAATACTGCTTTAGAGAAAACCCCAAAAATTTATAGTTCTGCTTTAAAATTAAACCTTGAAAATGAATTGGGTGAATTAAAATCTAAAATTGGTGATTTGACTTCAAAATTAAATGAAGAATATAATAAACTTGATGAATCAACTAAAAAAACTTTAGATTTCTCAGAAATGCAATCTCAACTTAAAAATTATAAAGATCGAGCAAATAAGTTAGGACTTAATGATTTATTAAATGACATTGATAATTTAGACCAGAAATGTTCAAAGAACACAGAATTTGTATTGGAATACAATAAACTTCATGCAAATTATGAAAATTTAGTCGATTTTGTCACCACAGTTGATGCAATCTATAAGTTATTTGATACAATTGAAAAAGAAGAGAAAACATTTGATCATGTCAAAGTTAAAATTGTAAAATTAAATGAAAGAGTTAAATCTGAGAGTGAAAAAAGAGAATCAAAAGTGGAAAATGCTTTTAGTAAGATAATAAAAACCGAAGTAATGACTTTAAAATTCATAAAAGCTATTGAATCTCTAACCCAAAACTTAACAACTGCTGAAAATCTTAATGTACCATCCATAATACCGGAAATTAAACAATATATAAACTTCTGTTCAAGAAGCTTACCAATCCTTGAAAATCTGGATAGTATAGAAGCTGATCTTAATTCAGAAAAAATAATTGAAGCACGTAAGAATATTTCTTCGATTAAACCAAATTTACCTTTGGGAAAGGAAAAATTCGAAGAAGTTGCAAATAATATTACTTCACGCTGGGAAAAATTACATAAATCCATTGAAAATGAAATAGAATCACAAATTGAAAAACTCAAAGGAAATATGCCTCGTTTAGTGACTTTAGTTGAAAATAAGAAAACCAATGAAGCAAAATCATCCTTAGTGAATGCACGAAACCGTGCTGAATATTTAGGGGTAGGGATGGTTGTTGCTGAAATTAATGATTTACTTAAAATATGTGATTTTCAAACAACTCCTGCTTCCACAGTAAGTCAGAAGAAGAAAAGAGTTAGAAAAACTGAACCACAAATTAAGAAAGTTACTCCTAAAATAGAGAAACCTGAAAATATCGAAGGAACAATGATAGTAAAACGTACCAAACCAGAACCTATGAAATTGGAGTCCCCAAGAGCGCCTACAAGAGTCAGACCTCGGTCAAATATGAGGAGATCACCTAAAAAAGCAGTTCAAGTTTGTCCTTATTGCAAAGCTACTCAACCATCCGCAAGTGAGCGTTATTGCTTTTTCTGTGGAAAACAACTTAAATAATTTTTTTTTCTTATCATTTTGAAACATTATTTTCTACATTGAAATTTCTCCAATTTTGAAATTTCATAATCGTGTTTTTACCTTTAGCATAATTGTCATGCCATTTAGGATCAACGGGTAATTCATCATATAATTCGCGCCTGTATGCTTCTAATAACATAGGCTGTTTTTTCATAAATTGAGCGGCACAAATAATTTTTTTTCCAGTTTTTTTTGATAAATCGGAAATAAAATCTAAACCTATTTTATCTCTGCATAAATGGTGATCAAGGATAAGAGTTGATAAATTTTTTGCCATCGCTAATTTTACTGCATTTTTCCAAGCTTTATCATAAATTTCTTTCGTTTGATATTGTTTTAAGTAAAATGGTGGACCAGAAGCTAGAACAATTGTTGGATTCCATTCTGAAATCAAAAAAATCGCGTTATTATCAAGAAGTTGAATATCTGAAGCATGAACAAAAGTTGTATCTCCCTCCTCAATCCTTGTCATCATCACATGATTTTTTTTCACCATCCCATGAAATACAGGTGAAGAAAACCTTAAATTTCCATCAATCTTTCCCTTAGAATTCGGAAAATCCCTTTGTAAAATTCTCATTAATTCATTTCTGCGAATTAACATATTATGTGATATATTTTCAGCACTTTTGCACCAAAGCTTAGGTTTTTTGAAATATGGTGAAACTTGATAGGCATCCAACTGGAATGGATTAGCATCGGGAAGAGGGACATGATCACCGTGATAATGACTAAAAACAATATCTGTAACGCCAGATTTTAAAACAGAAATGATTTTTTTCCTAATATTATAACCTATTGCAACTTGGAATGGATGAGGTAATAATCCATATCTTTTGTATCCCAAAGCAATTCCGGGATCTATAAGGATTTTTTTATCATCTGTAGTAACAAGAACGCATAAACTCCTAACACCAAGCGATTCTGCACCGAGAATTTTGATTTTCATATCAAAAACTATGAATTAAATTAATTTTGAGTTATTTTTCCTTGATAATATTTGATTATTTGACTGTTTAAGAAGTCAGTATTTACATCTAAAATACCATATCCTCTTCCAAGTTTCTCTTCTCCAAATTGTTCATAATCAATTTCTGGATGAACTCTGAGGAATTTTGCTTTACCAATCTTTCTTCCGTCATATGTTGAAGTGGAAAAAAGAGTTATTAATCGATTATTCCAAAGCAAATTATATCCTGTTGAAAATTTTTGATGGCCTCTTATTAGTAAATCAAATTGATTTAATCTCATGAAATCATTGAAAGCTTGCTTAGAAAAACGTGGTCTTCCTGTTTTTGGATTAGGGGCAACACCTTCAAAAAGTTTGGGATCAGGGTCTGCCCATAACATAGTTTGTGAAAGTGTATCCATATCGAAATGTTCTTTTTGATAACAATTCAATCCAGTTTCGATATCTTGCATTTTTAAGGGACGGTAATTATTAACGTCAAATGGAATTCCACCATGTATTGCAAAAATCTTCTTATCACCAACTTTGCACGAGAAACCAAGTGGGAGTTTGCTAAAAAACTCAATAATAAGTTCCCAAATTGGTGTAAAACGTTCCTTTGATCCTGCTTTATCAAAAAGATGTTGAGAAAAGCCATATCTAGAGCAAACAGATGAGTCTTCATGATTTCCTCGAATTAAAAAAACATTTTCTGGAAAAAGTATCCAAAATGACAAAATAAATGATAAATTTTGAAGGTCAAATGGATTGCGATCAATAAAATCGCCCAAAAAAACAACTTTAATCTTTGAATTAACTTGAAAAGCCTTGATAAGATAATCTATAATTTGGTATGTATCAATAAAACTTCCATGAGTGTCACCAATAAAATAATAAGTAGAATTTGAAGGATTTTCGTCTCTGATAAATTTATTATAAACACCTCGTGAATACTTGCTCTTTAACAGTTCCATAGCCATTGAGAATAGTGTGAAATAATTTTCAAGAAGATCATTTGGTTCATTCTTAAAATATCGTTCAGGATTTAATCCTGCTCCTGCAAAATATCGAAAAAACCATTGCCAAACAAAATCTGGTCTTTCTTGGCGCGCAATTGAATATAAAATATCACGAAGTTCATTTGAATTTTGATTCGAAGTAGTATCATTCATTTTTTTAATCCTTTTTTATCCCTTTTTATCAACTATTTTAAAAGTTATTCTATAAGTTTGACCATCTGGGGCTACAAACGGAATTTCAATGGTGGTTTTACCTATATTGGCTTCAGATAATTGAATAACTACATTATCTAAACCTTTAATTGGAACATTGTTGTAAACCTGTTGATTTGTTGAAGTTAGTTTAGAAATAAACGAACCTAATTTTGAAAAATTATCGTGAATATAAGCATAATTTCCTTCTATATATAATTCGAATGAAAATTTTCCCTCGGAAGCAGGGATCAGAGCATTATAAAGATGACCGTCCATTTCATGATTCTTTCCTGCAGCGATGATTTCATCTCTTCCAATTCTCATTACTTTTTTTTCTGGAAGTGGTATGAAAGCATCATTATAATCACAATACAAGTAAAATTGAGTTTTTATTTCATCGTTTCCATGTTTTTCATATCTTAAAGTGCCATCATATAGCCATTTCAAAGCATCATATACTTTAACCATGTTCTCCATCCGATCAGCAGGTTCGTATTGAGTGCAATATTCCACTAATCTTGTAAAATCTGGAGGTAAATCTGGATTATAATCTCCCGGATGAAGGACAAAATCTTCATTTGTTGCAGCTGCACTTGCATAATGGCCTCCGCTAAATAGATAAAACATCATATGTCCAAACATATATATATCAGATGCTGCAATAGGTTCAAATCCTGCCATTATTTCTGGTGGTGTTCCTCTATTTCTTATTCCCGTAGCTTCTGGTGCAGATGATACGTAATAAGGTTTTCTAGGGCTGTACATATTATCTATTCCAACTTCTTTAGCAACCCCCCAATCTATAATAACGGGTTTGTATTCTTCTGAATATCTTTTATTTAATATTATTGTATTTTGAACAGTAAGATCACGGTGAACTATCCCTTTTTGATGAACGTAATACATGTGTCTTGCAATCGGCATTAAAATATCTTTTATCAACATTCGTAATTCTTTGATATTTAATTGTCCCAAATTTTTATAGCGTTCTGTATACCATTTATCTAAAGCAATTCCGTCAATATATTCAAGGAAAATATAGTATTCTGGTATTGGAAATTGTTCAAGTTTTAGAGATCCTAAAAGATGCATTGAGATTTCAGGGGAGCTACTCTGAATTTTAGTGATTTGGGCTTCTCTAAGCCAATATTTGTTGCAAAAGTTGTTACCGCTTTCTGGGTCATGATAGCGCGTGTAAAAAAACTCTTTTAATGCTACCATTTTTTTCGTATTAATATCTCGTGCCAAATGCACTGCTCCCATACCACCAATTCCAATTTTTGCTGTAATTTCATGGATAACATCATTTAATTTTAGTCGATCTCCAATTTGTATCCCTGGATGATCCTTAATTTGAGAAATTGTTGGTAATGATTTTACTTGAGGTTTAGGGGCAGAAGAGGGAAAAGGAATAAAAGATTCTTCGGAAATTTTTTCTTTAGGGACGTCTACTGAAGGAAAGGGTATATAATCATCTACAAATGGTTTTTTCTCATGTTTCATTTTCTTAGTTAATTGTCTTCTTTTAGGTACAGGAGGATGAACTTCTTTTAATGTTTGAATTATGGACTTTCCTAGATTTATCTTTGGTGATGGGGGTTGTTTTGGTTGGACTGCAATTGGAGATGAAGCAGTGCCTCGTTTTCTTAATTGAATTAGTTTAATTGACCCGTTGCATGTAGAAGATTGACACTTTATTGCATTTTTTCCATGCAAATTTGCAAATGCTCGTTTATTCTGAGTTAATCCACATTTCTTACATCTAAGTATAAATCTACCATCAATTGGGCCTAATTTTGCATGGCCGCAATTTTTGCATGAAATTGAACTTTCAGGTTCAAACAAAAAAATACTTTTACATTTTTCACATTGATAAAATTGCTTTTCATTGGTCGACATTGCCTATTTTATAATAATTCTTTGAACTAAAAAATTTGTTTCATAGTAAATTATTTTTGTTTCTGAAAATAATATAAAATAATCATGGAAAAAGAATCTGAATTAACAAAAAGAGAATTTATGAAAGTTCTCAGTGGCTCTGTTAAACCTCAATTAATGAACGATAACGATGCTCCCCTTGATGAATTAGTACATCCTCTTTCATACTCTTTAGATACTAAAAAACATCCCGATATGCAAGGTGTTCCTATGGTTTATAAATATCAACGAAATTTAAAGAAATTATTTGATGATCTAAAAAGAACTTAAAAAATATAAAACAAGGTTCTTAAAAATAATTAAAGTAATATAAAAAAAAAAAAACAAGGAGCTTATTTGATGAACATAACTTTTCTCGGAGTGTCAGCTGCTACTCCAACTCAAGATAGAAATCTCTCATCGTTTTCTCTTCGATTAGATAGTGGAGAGCTATTGATTTTTGATGCTGGTGAAGATGTACAAAGGCGATTTGAAGCAGCCAAACTAAAATTTAACACACCAACTACTATTTTAATTAGTCATTTACACGGAGATCATGTGCTGGGTCTCCCAGGTCTGCTTTTTAGATTTCATTTAAATGAAAGAACTGCTCCTCTTAGAATAATTGGGCCATATGGAATCGCTTCATTCTTACTTTCACATTATCATTTTGTCGGATTACGGGCAGCAAAATACCCTTTGACATTAATTGAAGTGCAATATCCAAGGATTGACACTCCCCCTGGACAGATGATGATGACTCATTATAGTTATTTCTTATCAGAAAATATTCATCGTCATATTATCCAACATACTTCTAGTGATATATTTGTAAACAAGGATTATAAAATCAAAGGAATGTGGATGGATCACAGTGTTCCTACCATGGGTTTTCGATTTGAAGAAGCAGATCTTGATGGAAAATTTGATCCTGATAGGGCACTTGAATTGAATATTCCAAAAGGAAGATTATGGGGTATAATGCAAGATGGTCAAAATATTGAATTAAACGGCGATACCATAGATCCTGTCAAGGAAGGAATAGTTACTGAAAAACGACCTGGGCGTATAATTGCATATAGCGCTGATACTGGAAAATGTTCTGAGCTTATTGAGTTAGCTAAAAATGCAACTGTTTTTATTTGTGAATCTACGTATGCCGAGCTGGACGAAGATCTTGCCAAAGAAAAATTACACCTCTCAAGCAAAATGGCAGCTGAAGCTGCAAAAGAAGCTAATGTAAAACAATTAATTTTAACCCATTTCTCGTCGAGATATAAAAATATTGGCACTTTAGAAGCAGAAGCCAAAGAAATTTTCGCCAATACTCGGGCTGCTAAAGACCTTATGTCATTTGAAATTAAATTAGAATAATAGAAAGATTTAATTTTTTTTTTGAGAAGATATAAAACTGAAAAAAATCATATAATTTCATATGAAAAAAAGGACGTCTTATATACTTTCGATTATTACCATGATTTTCTGGGGAACTGCATTTCCATTCTCTAAATATATCATTGATAAATCAATAAATCCAATTGTTTTTCTCGCTTTAAGAATGTCCTTTGCATTATTGTTTTGTTTTGGATATATTATATCTACAAAACAAATCAAAGAATGGTTTTTAATGTTCAAGCGTAATTTCTGGCATCTATTAATACTGGGGATGATATTATATGCTTCTTCATATATCATTCAATATTTTGGAGTGAGTTATACAACAGCAATTAATCAAACAATTATAAGCAATACAACGACATTTTTTGTTGTTTTTATTAATTTCATCCTTTATCACCACAAACCTACAAAAATCTTTGTATTCAGCATGATAACAGGATTCTTAGGAGTTCTTCTCATTATGTTGAACGATAACTTGCAAATCTCTTCAACAACAATAATTGGGGATTTATTAACCCTTCTTTCATTTTTCATATGGTCTTTGTATATTGTTTTCAACCGCAATATTAGCATAAAAGAAAACCCTCAATTTGTAACTTTTTCAGTTTTTATTTGGGTATGCTTCCTATTAGTGCCTTTATCTTTTGGATTCGGGATGGTTGAACAGATTAAACTTCTGAGTGTTTTAGATTGGAGTGTTATTGCATATTTGGGAATAATTTGTAGCGGAGTAGCAACTTTGTTTTACACAATTGCTCTTTCCAATGAAGAAATCCCCTCTGAAAATCTTGTATTAATTGGTTTTCTAATTCCAGTAATTGGGATATTCACTAGTATTCTTGTTTTAGATGAAGAGATCAATTGGCGTATCATAGTGGGTTGCATTATTGTAATTATTTCTGTTTTTATTATAGAATCAAAAAAAGAAGAAAATTTGGAGATTTGAGCTGTTTTTTCGTTAAAGGATAAAAGATATACGTATCACTCCTATTTAGATTAGAATAATAAAGAAGTTAAAAAAAAAAAATATAAATCATATTGGAATTAAAATCCGCCAGCGATTCGTGGGAGGATGACTATATCTGATCCTTCCTCGATTTTATCATTTAGATCAACCTTTTTGCCGTCTACAAGGATTGCAAAGAATTTTGATTCTAACTTAAGATCTTTAAGTAGATCTGCTACTGTTCGTGAAGTTTTAACGCGGTAGGACTTTAGACTCCCAGTCGATTGTAATTTAGTTAAGTTTTCCATTTTTTTCACCTTTCAATGTATTTTACTAATTAATTAAATATATTTTACAAATTAAAATGTGTTGATTTATTATGCAAGAAATACAAAATTTTTTGATAAATCTCATATTTTTTTCATTAAGAATAGATCATATTGATGGAAAATGGAAGAGGATTTCGTTTTTGAAGAGCAAGAAGAACTTATTGCATTTGTTAAAAATAGCTTGATCAAAATTCAAAAAGCTACCCAAGATCGAAAAGATCTGAAATTATTCGATTTTCTATCAAAATTATTAAATTATTCTGATCTTGTTGCAAAAAGGGGTGATTATTACGAAGCTGCTGGTCGATTATTTATTGCAGCTTATTATTTTGAAGAATATCACCCTAAAGAATCTCGCGATATATATCAAAAAGCCTTAGAATATTATATCTTGAGTTTAAATAAAAAAATAAAACAAGGTGCGATTCAAGATGCAACCAACGTATCTTTGAAAATCGCAAATATTTTTATCAAAAAATTGCAAAATCATCAAGAAGAATTAAAGTATATTCAGAAAGCAATTGAATTAATACAAAATCAGATCGAAATTCTAAAAGTTAGCGGGAATTTTCGAGAACTCTGTGGTAAGTATCAAACCCTTTCAATTCTATATGAGAAAATTAACGATTTTCCAAATGTAATTTCTTCAGCAGAAACCGCCATAAATATTGGTAAAAATATTAAAGATTATTCTATCATTGCAAATGCATACAATATATTGAAATCAGCGTATGATAATATGCAAAATTCAAAGGAATCGCAGAATATAACGTATAAAGCCCTTGATTTTTTTTCAAAAGAAGCATCAGAAAATGAAGCTAAACAAGATTATATTCTTCTTTCCCAGCTATATCAAATTATAAAAAATTTACATGGAAACTTAAATAACCAAGAAAAATTTTTGCAATTTTCACGTAAAGAAGCAGGAGTTTATGTTGAACTGGCAAAAGAAGGCTTAATGAACAATTTAGAATTGACACAAATAGCTTCTTATTATCGCGGTGCAGCTTTATGTTATAAAGAATCTTCTAAATTTTCTTTGGATAGTGCTAGCTGCTTTTATGCATCAGGTAATTATTATCTTGAATCTAAAAAATATAATGAAGCCGCTTCCAATTATGAAGATGCTGCAAAAACGTTTGAAGGCCTTAAAAAATATACAAAAGCTTATGATTTATATATTCTAGCTGGAAAAAATGCTCTGGAAACTAATAATCTTAAGTCTACAATTCTAAATTATATTTCTGCTGAATCCTTAATACAATTCATTAAAGTAAAACCTACAAATATCTATAATGAATTGGTTAAATTTCTTAAAAATCTTGCAGATATCGAACAAAAATCAGAAAATCATTATGTTGCAGGGAGTTTGTTTATAGAAGCTGCTTTTTATACTAAAAAACAATCCAAAAAAAACTCAGAAATAATGAAAAATTATCTGGATTTAGCTCAAAAGAATTATTGGATTGCAGCTAAATCAGAAAATGAAATCGGCAAAAAATCAATGAAAGCTTATACATTTGGCCTTGTGTGTATTATATGTAAATTCTTAAGAAAGGAAGATAAATCAAATAGTGCATTAGACCTGTTAAATATGATGAATACTAAAACTGGTTTAAAATATAGTAAAATATGCCAAGATATTACAAAATGCATAGATTCTAATGAACCGGTTTTATTATCTAATTTTAATCCAAATACAACTAAATTATTTAATCATGAAAACTCCTCTGAGTTAAAAAAGCTGTTTGAAATAATTTGTGGGATAATGTTTGATTAATAATTTCTAAATTTTAAAACCCCGCGCTTCTAAAGACATCGCAAGGTTTGTGGAATAATCCATCACTCCTAAGATAGTTGGGATGATTATCGGTTTTAAGTTATATAATCTGAATTTATATCCTCTGGATTGCTGCATTACTAAAACTTCTCTAATTTCATTTGAAATAATAGGAAGAAAAGAAATCGCAATACTAATTGCAAAAGCAATATTTGCAGGAACTTTCAATGTTTTCAGTCCGATAATTAATTCAAAGGGTGGCGTTGTTGCATAAAAAATGAAAGCTTGAAGAGAGATTATGGAAATGGTTAGAATGTAATCAAAAAGATGTATTAGTGCCTGGATCCAAGAAAAATCGATAAAATAAAACAAAAAATAAAATCCGAGAAAATTTATTAGCAAGAATTTAATGAATCCTTTCAGATACTGAAATTTTAAGCGAATAATTACCGCTAATAAGATTTCAAATATTAAAAAACCCCAACGATAATTATAAAACAATGGATGGAAGGTAATAATAGTGAAGGCAATTAAAATCGCTAATTTAATAGCTGGATGAATTCCATACTTATATCGATGCTCTTTCTTCATGTATATAACCATCTCCAGCTTGTTTTTTCATTCATAACTTCCGATTTATGAATTTTTTTTATTGATTTATTTTTGAAGAATAAAATTTCATCACATAATTCACCAATTAACCATGGATCATTGCTGGCGATTAGTATAGTTGTTTGGAATTCTTGATTTTGTTCTATTAACCATTCTTTAAGTCGAATTTTATTCGGTGGATCCAAATAAACTGATGGTTCATCTAGGATTAAGATTTTTGGTTTTAAAGCCATGATAGAAGCTAAGATGACACGCTGTTTCTGTCCTGCTGATAAGTTCATCGGTGATTTATCAGATAGATCTTCAATCTTTAGCTTCTTCATTGCTTGGATCGCCAAGGAAGGGTCCATTTTTAGATTTTTTAATCCAAATTCAATCTCTTCTTTAACAGTATTGCTAAACAATTGTGCGTTTAAATTTTGAAAAACCATTCCTACTGAACGCGCAATTTTTGAAATGCTCAATTTTTTAATATTTAAGCCGTTTAATATAATAGTTCCTTCTAATTTACCCCGAATTGAATGTGGGATAATTCCTTTAAAAATATGACTCAAAGTTGTTTTTCCTATTCCTGAAGGACCTGCAATTCCAAGAATTTCACCTTTATTTACAGTAAAATTAGCGTCTTTAATTATCCAATTGTCGGATTTATAGGCAAATGAAAGATTTTCTATTTCAATAATTGGGTTATAGTCTTCTTCATTCATTTAATTTTCACCGATTTCTAATTTTTTTATTGATAATTTGTAAATCTCTCATATACAGAGGTTTTTTTAATTTGCAGAAACAATTGGTATCCGATAATACAAGCAATTAAGACAGGAATTGCAGAAATTAATCCACAAATAATAGCAAATTTGATCAATTCAAAATTAAATTCTGTTATTGGTAAATTTAAAATTCCAGACAAATCAATCCATCCGTTTCCCATAGCAAATTGTTGGGTTCCTTCTTTTAACATGTTGCTCATTGCTTCGACAATTGGTAAATTCCATAATTGCCATATAATAAACGTCGGTAGCCACCAAATAATTGCTCCAAGAATGGCTCCTATTACAATTTTCAAATGAGCTTTTCTAAATAGAAAGGCACAATCTAAGAGAACTCCAATAATCAATCCCAAAAAAAACTTAAAAATACCTGCTATTCCTCCCCAAAAAGGTAACGGTGCAGAAATTGCTCCGAAAACGATCATATAAATCGTTAATGTCCCAAATTTATCAACACTAAAACGAGTAAGTGAAATAAAAAGAAAGTTGAGCGGGACCATTATTAGCAAACCGGCTACAATGTGGGTTGTTAAAGCAATAAAACCAGGGCTTACAAGAAGATCAAGTCCAACATTAGCTGAAGCCATCAAAGAAATGAAAATTATCTGTGGTAGACTAAATTTTTTTTGTTGTTCATTCTCAGACATAAGAAATAAATCATGAAATGTTTGATAAATAAAAAATCAAGTGGAAGAACTAAACCTTCTCACTCTAAATTATTGATTCGATAGAAATTTTTTTAAAAAAATTAATAAATATTTAAAAGGTATTCATGAATGCTTGCGGCTGCTTTCTTTCCGGCGCCCATCGCACTAATGACAGTTGCGCTACCTGTTACTATGTCTCCGCCTGCAAAAACATCTGGAATCGATACGGATTGACCTTTTTCATTAACTTCGATATAATCCCACTTATTTAATTTTAAATTTTTTGTCTTTTTTGTTAGAAGTGGATTTGCTTTTGCTCCAATTGCCATGATACACAGATCTACATCAATAATATATTCTGTTCTTGGTTGAGCTATCGGTCTTCGGCGACCGGATGCATCGGGTTCTCCCAATTCCATTTTTAAAACTTCTATCGCTTTTACAAAACCCTCATCATCTCCAATAATTTTTGTTGGATTTCGTAGGAAGTGGAATTCAACACCTTCTTCAACTGCATGTTCATATTCTTCGCGACGCGCAGGGATTTCCTTTTCACTTCTTCTGTAAATTATCATAACTTTTTCGGCTCCAAGTCGCAAAGCAGTTCGTGCACTGTCCATAGCAACATTACCGCCTCCGAAAACTGCAACATTTTTTCCTTGATCTACCATTGTATCATATTCTGGATCATAAGCTTTCATTAAGTTAACTCTGGTCAAGTATTCGTTTGCGCTTAATACCCCATTCAACTCTGTCCCTGGTATTTTAAGAAACACTGGTAATCCTGCACCTACTCCTATAAAGAATGCCTTAAATCCCATTTTTCTGAGATCTTCAATATCTAAAATTTGACCGATAACACTGTTTACTTCAATTTTAACTCCACATTCTTTCAATTTATCAATTTCTTTTTTAACGATGTCTTTAGGTAATCGAAATTCTGGAATTCCATATACTAAAACTCCACCAGTTTTATGGAAAGCCTCAAAAATTGTTACAGAATATCCTAAATTAGCCAATTCTCCTGCGCAAGTGAGACCCGCAGGGCCACCTCCAATAATGGCAACCTTTAATCTATCATCATCAACATCTTCACAATAAGCATCTTCTGGAGAAATTTCTTCAGGGTTAACCAAATCCCAATCCGCAACAAACCTTTCTAAACGACCTATTCCAACTGGTTTAGAATCTTTAATTTTTCCCAAAGTACAATATTGTTCACACTGGGTCTCTTGAGGACAAACACGACCACAAATAGCTGGTAATACATTTGTTTCTTTGATTTTTTTTAAGGCACCACGATAATCTTTTTCAAGAATTAATGCAATGAATTCGGGAATTGCTACTTCAACAGGGCATCCTTTAACACAAGCGCGATTTTTACATTGCATACATCTTTTAGCTTCTGCCAGAGCCATTTCTTCTGTAAACCCTAATGCTACTTCTTCAAAATTGTGAGCTCGAATTTTTGCATCTTGGTGGGGCATTGGTGTTCGTTCTTTAATTATTTCTACTTTTGGCATGATTCTAACCTTCTATTTCCTTTTCTTCACAAAATTTATTAATTGCACGACATTCTTCATTGTATTTTTCTAATCGAATTTTTTCGACCCGAACAAATCTAGTATTGCGTTTTAGTAAATTATCAAAATCAACGTCATGTCCATCAACATCTGGGCCATCTACGCACGCAAATTTCGTTTCTCCGTGCATAGTTTGGAATCGGCATCCACCGCACATTCCAGTACCATCAACCATTAGGGTATTAAGAGAGACTATTGTTGGAATCAATGGTAAATCTTTTTTTCCATTAGTGAGTAATGCGACAAATTTCATCATAATCATTGGACCAATTGCAATAACTTGGCTTAAAGGTTTTTCTAACATCAATTGCTTCAATTTATCAACACCAAATCCTTTCATGCCTAATGATCCATCATCAGTGGTAATAAAAACTTCATCACAAAATTCTCTAAATTTATCTTCCCAGAATAGCAAATTTTTTGTACGAGCGCTAAGAATTGCAATTACATGATTACCTTCTTCTTTCATTTCTTTAGCTTGAGGATAACATGGTGCAATTCCTACTCCACCGCCAACGAAAACAACAGGATGTTCGAATTTTTTTATATGTGCTTTATTCCCCAAAGGCCCAATGAAGTCTAATATTTCATCACCAGGTTCTAGTTTTGAAATTTGGGTCGTAGATTTTCCAACTGCCATTATTACCATAGTAATAGTGCCTTTTTCTTTATCATAATCTGCTACCGTAAGGGGGATTCTTTCTCCCGTTTCATCAATTCGTAAAATTACGAAATTACCACCTTTCGCTTTTTTTGCTACAAGTGGGGCTTCTACTACCATCTCAAATACCGTCTTATTCGGGTTAAGAAATGTTTTAGATACAATTTTTGTTCCCATTATACTTCAACAACTACTTTAATGAAACATAGCATGGAATTTAAGTAATGATTTTTTTCCATTTTTTTTTTTTAACTTATTCCTAATTTTTTCTTCAAAGGTGATGGCGATATTTCTTCGAAAAATATGGATATTGAAGTTATTTCAGATAATGGTCCAAATAAACCAAGCATTTCGGGATATCCCATTGGAATCTTTGTTTTTTCTGTTATAATTGTGATTATAAGAATTCAAAGTCGAAGCATCCATCCAGGATTTATGTGTGGAAGCAATTTTAAAAGAATCAAAATCACTGGCTATTGCTTCCCTTGCTATAGATACAAAAGTTGATGGTTTAAAAATGGCTGAAAATATATATAATGAGCTATTTGATCTTCAACTGGATTATTTACCCGATTTTAAATAAAGATTCCACTTTTTTTCTACATTTTCGATGTAAATACAGGAATCTCAATCGTTTTATTTTGATGTGCGCTTTTTGCTGCACAGATTCCGGCCATACACATATTTCCTGCCACCTTTGCATTGAGGGATGTTTGTGTGTTAGTTTCAATTGCAGATAACCAATCATCAAAAATTCGGGGTTGAGCACCAAAATAGGTTCCTAACCTCCAAGGCACAACTCGAGATAAAGCAATCTTTCCAATCCTGTAAGCACGTCCTTTTCTGTGTCGAAATTTAATAATATGATCATCAGCTAGAAATAATCTCCCAGCTCTCCCTATATGATAACTTTCATATGTTCCAGTTCTTCCCGTAAGTTGTAATGTCATTCGTGTTGGTTCGCGAGCAAAGATATAAGCATTGGCACATTTTGCTATTGCTTCTGTTTTTGTTTTAAATAAAGCGACTTGAAAAGAACCTGAAGGGCGACAGATAGGATCTCCATTAAATCCACCAATAGAATTAATATAACTTTTTACTTCGATAAAGGGCATTGGCGATTTAAGACCTCCTAATGCCACTTGTGCGGGTCCAATCGTGTGGGCATATTCCATTGGTTCTATGAGGGAATACCATGATTCTATACGAGGTGTTTCGGGTCCTCCTTTATGGTCCTGCCGCCATCGATATGATACATCATGAAGATATTCGCTTTCTGTATAAACTACAGGTCCTATTTTTCCACTTGAAGAAAGCTGGGCTGCAAACAACACTTCAGGAAGAAACGCATAATTTTCACCATATTGGTATTTCTTTCCTGATTTATCTTCCGCATAGATAATTCGTTTGATATCTTCTTCCTTGATCGCCATGGGAACCTCTGAATAAATATGTAATCCCGCTTCTAATCCCGCAATAACTTGATCAGCATGATATTGTGGGGGACTACTTATGATTAAAGCTTCAAGATCCGGAGTATCTAATAAATCTTCAAATGTTTCTGCAATTTTTACATTTTTTCTTTTTTTTAGTTTGTCTTGTTGTTTTTGATTGGGGTCAAAACATGCAATAAAATTGGTTCTTCCTCTCAATTTTGGAGCCAATTTTAATTCAAGCGTATGGCCCCATCCCATTAATCCATAACCAACCATGCCATAATTTAATTTTTTTCTTCCCATAATATTTACCTCAACGCTGAACGCGTCCAGAAGCTTCTCCTTCTAAAAGATGATTTACTTCATTAACTGAAACTCGATTAATATCTCCTGGAATCGAATGTTTTAGAGCAGAAGCGGCAACAGCGAATTCTAACGAGTTCTGAATGTTCATATTAGAATAAATTCCATAAATAAACCCTCCAGCGAAGGCATCTCCTGCTCCAACCCTATCAATTATATTTGAAAGAGAATATTTTATTGAGAAAAATGTTGTATTTGTCGCTTTTTCATAACATAACGCGCTCCAATCATTATGATCTGCCGAATAACTTTCACGAAGAGTGGTTGCGATCATTTCAATATTTGGGAATTTTTTGGATACTTGTTTCAACAATTTTTCAAATTTTCTGGAGTCTAATTCATCAGTTCCAATTTTTTGATCCAGCTCAAAACCTAATGCATTTTGAAGATCTTCTTCATTGCCAATAATTATATCAATGAGAGGTACAATATCATTCATTATTTCTTGGGCAGTTCTTCCGTAGTTCCATAAATTTTTACGAAAATTTAAATCACATGAAATTTTTAAACCCAAATCCCTAGCTTTTTCAATAACTTGAAGAGATAAACCAGCAGATTTTTGGGATAAAGCGGGGGTAATACCAGAGATATGAAACCATTTTGCATCTTTGAAAATTAAATCCCAATCAAAATCTTCTGTTTTAGCTTGTGAAATACTTGAATTTGATCGATCATAGATAACTTTTGAAGGTCGTGGACCAGATCCTGTCTCTAAATAATATGTGCCTAAGCGTTCCCCTTGCATTTGAATAAGTGAGGTGTCCACAGACATTGATTTTAAAAATTTAATTGCTGCCAAACCCAAAATATTGTTTGGAAGAGCTGTTACAAATCGAGAATTCACACCAAAATTCGCTAGTGAAATCGCTACATTAGATTCACTTCCTCCAAAAGTTGCTTCTAACACTGGATTTTGTAATAATCGTTCACTTTCAGGAGATTTTAATCTAAGCATTATTTCTCCCAAGGTTACTATATAATTTTTCATATTTTCAGTCACTTTTCTTCATTTTTTATTATATCAATTTATAATTATTCTCTAGCTGATTCAACTATTTTTATTGCTTTATTGCAGATAAGAGCAATTTTATCCCACTTACTTTCCGAAATGAGATTTTTAGGAGCAAGAAATGATCCTCCGATCCCTGCAACATTGGCTAATTTAACGTAGAAATCCAAATTTTCAAGAGTAATCCCTCCTGTGGGAATAAATTTTATTTCAGGATATGGTCCTTTAATAGATTTCAACCATTTAACGCCTCCAGATATCTCTGCTGGAAAAAATTTTAACAAACTAAATCCTTCCGAATTAGCTAATTCAATACCTAGGGTAGAATCCACACCTGGAACAAATGGAATATTCTTTTTTGCTGCAAAATGAATAATATCTTTATTATATCCGGGACTCACCAAGAATTGTGCACCACATTGTATCGCTTCCTCTGCTTGAGCAAGAGTTCGAATAGTTCCGGCTCCAATTATGATATTAAAATTATTTTTTTGAAGAATTCTAAGAGCTTCACCCGCATTTTCATTACGATAGGTTATTTCCAGGAACTTTATTCCAGCATCTTGCAAAGTTTGTGTCAGTGGAATAATTTTATCTAAACTCTTAATCGAAACAACTGGAATTAAGAAATATTTTTTTAAGGTTTCTGAAAAATAATTCATGATATCTTAATTATCAACTAAATATGTAAATATTTTTGAATTTAAAGGACAATAATAAATTTATGAAAAAATTTACAAAAAAATTTGCGAAAATTACTTTGATTTTAGCAATAATGCTCATTCCCATATTTTCTTTCTCTGGTTTTGGAATGGATACTCCTCAACCTCAAAACACCAATTATTTTAAAGATTTACAGCAGTTTTCAAATCTCATTTTCGCAGAACGCCAAGAACTTTATCTAAATGGAACCCATGAAAATAATGGTTTTAATGCCCAAGTAGCACGTATATATTTAGGGCTTCCCATTAATGAAAGTTCAATTCGAAAAACTCTTGAGGATGTTAATAACTATGAAGATACTTCAGATTTTGATGTGAACGAATATGTACGAATCCTATACTATGATACTACAACAAATATTCTTAGTTCTGAATTGAAAGCGGATTTAAAAGAAACAGTTCTTAATTTTAAATATTGGTTCACTGAACCCAACTCAGATAATATGATTTTTTGGACGGAAAATCATATGATTCTTTTCCACACAGCGGAATTACTGGCTGGACAATTATTTCCTAATGAAACTTTTACAAATTCAAATATGACTGGTATTGAGCATGTCAATCATGCAATTCCCCTGATAAATCGTTGGATTGGGTGGCGTGCTCAATTTGGATTTTCTGAATGGCATTCGAATATTTATTTTAGCTTAGATATAAAGGCTATAATGAATTTGGTTGAATTTTCCGAAGATGTATCCATTTCAACAAAAGCTATGATGTTAATGGATCTAATAGCTTTTGATTTTGCGAATAATTTTTTCCATAGTATTTATGCAACAACCCATGGGCGTACAGAGGATAGTCGACAAGTTGGAACTTCAATTGATTCTCCTGCTGGTCGAGAATCGCCATCCGAATCTGCATGGTTATTACTTGGAATAAGCAAACATAATATCAATGATGGAAATAATGGTGGGGCAATTTCAATTGCAGTAAGTGAAAAATACGTCCCCCCTCCTATTTTAGAAGATATTGCCGAATATGCTCAAATAAGTAATGAACATAAAGAAAGGAGTAGTTTAAATTTAGTTGATGGGCCAAATTACGGCTTGGGTTATACATCCGAAGACGATCTTATGTTTTGGTGGCCAATGTCTGCCACTGCTGCAGCCCCAATAATCGATGCATCCGTAAGGATAATGGAAGAATATGATATCAAAACAAAGTTAATATTTAATGATGCCATGTTTTTAGATCTCCTAAATATTGGTGCAACGATTCATGGAACAACACTCAGTGGATCTTGTGAAAAATTAAAGATTGTAACCCAAGGTACATGTCTGGAATCTGTGAGTACCTATACCTATCGAACTCCATATTATCAATTGTCAGGTGCTCAAGATTATCATAAAGGAATGGCTGGATTACAAGAACATATCTGGCAAGCTAGTTTGGATGAAACTGCCATTGTCTATACAAATTCTCCCGGAGGTGTAAGTCCTCAAGAATTTACAGGGGGATGGAAACCTAGAGCAACATTAAATGAAAACGTTGGTATATTCCAATATGATCGATTAGCAA